>SKND01000350.1 GCA_007120695.1 Bacteroidales bacterium
GCATCATTGTTCCACGTTAGCACAGATTATGTTTTTGATGGCTCCAGTTCCGTCCCCTACAGGGAGGATGACCCCTGCAACCCTGTTTCGGTCTACGGGAAATCAAAGCTGGAAGGGGAAAAAGCCGTACTCGGCTATGAGCGGGGCACTGTAGTGCGCTCTTCCTGGCTCTATTCACCCATGGGAAAGAACTTTTTCACCACAATCCATAAGCTTGCTTCGGAGAGGAATCAACTCAATGTGGTTTACGATCAGGTTGGAACACCAACCTATGCCAGGGATCTGGCCAGGATACTCCTTATGATGGCCGACATGACCCTTTCGGGGAAAGATACGGACCTTAGCGGATTGTTCCATTACAGCAACGAAGGCGTATGCAGCTGGTATGACTTTGCACTTGAGATTGTTGGAATGTCCGGGCAGCATTGCGAGATCAGCCCGATTGAAACCAGCCAGTATCCGTTACCGGCCGCCAGGCCACATTTTAGCGTGCTGAACAAAACAAAAATACGGTCTGCTTTGTCTGTCACTATACCACACTGGAAAGAAAGCCTGAAAAGTTGTGTTAACCTTCTTGATTAGAAATTGGCAACGCTTAAAATTAACTAAATGGATAAAAAAGAACTATTAACAAAGGTGCAGGATCGGGCTAAAGCATGGTTGGGTCCTGAATTTGATGATGAAACACGAGCACAGGTCAAGGCCCTCCTTGGGGGCCCGGAAAATGAGCTTATTGATTCATTTTACAGAGACCTTGAGTTCGGGACCGGAGGATTGCGGGGTGTAATGGGTCCCGGTGCGAACAGGATGAATATATACACAGTAAGTATGGCCACCCAGGGGCTTTGCAACTACCTTTTAAAGCAGTTTGCGCATCTTGATTCAATAAGTGTCGCCATAGCATATGATTGCCGGAATAACAGCAGGCTCTTTGCCGACACTGCTGCAGCTATATTTTCGGCAAACGAAATTGATGTATATCTTTTTGATGAGTTACGTCCTACCCCTGAACTATCTTTTGCTATAAGGCACTATGGCTGTAAGTCAGGACTTGTTATTACCGCCTCGCATAATCCAAAAGAGTATAACGGTTACAAGGTTTACTGGGAGGACGGCGGACAGATCATTGCGCCGCATGATACCAATATTGTATCAGAGGTTCAGAAGGTTACAAGCATTAAACAGGTCAAAAGAGAACCCCGGCCGGACAGGATAAAGATGATAGGAGAGGAGACAGACCGGATCTATATTGACCAGGTAAGGAAATTATCCCTTTCGCCTGATATTGTTGAAAAATGGAAAGATCTTAAGATTGTTTTCACACCCATTCATGGTACTGCAGTCAAACTGGTTCCGATGGGGCTTAAAGCTTTTGGTTTCAGAAATATAATAAATGTTCCCGAACAGGATATTACCGACGGTAATTTCCCGACTGTGATCTCCCCCAATCCTGAAGAGACTGCAGCCTTGAAGATGGCCCTCGAAAAGGCTGTGGAGACTGATGCGGACCTTGTAATGGGTACGGATCCTGATGGCGACAGGGTAGGCATAGCGGTTAAAAATCCCGAAGGAGAGTTTATAATGCTCAACGGAAACCAGGCTGCCTCATTATTGCTCTATTATGTGCTCAGGAGATGGTCGGAGACGGGCAGGTTAAAGGGTAATGAATACATTGTAAAGACTATTGTAACCTCCGAACTGCTTTCTGATATTGCCGCCAGATTCGGAGTTGAGTGTCACGATGTTCTTACCGGATTTAAGTTTATTGCAGGGCTTATGAGGAAATACGAGGGATCTAAAACTTTTATAGCCGGATTTGAAGAGAGCTACGGATACCTGGTGGGCGATTCGGTGCGTGATAAGGATGCGGTCATATCGTGCGCCCTTATTGCCGAGGCAACAGCATGGGCAAAGGAACAGGGCAGAACGATGTATGACATGCTTATAGATCTTTACATTGAGTTTGATTTTTACAGGGAATCACTCATTTCAATTGTACGCAAGGGTAAAACAGGTGCCGAAGAGATTTCTGCAATAATGGACAGGTTCCGTAGTGCTCCTCCCGAATCAATTGACGGATCGCCGGTAATGCAGATAAACGATTATTTAAAGCAGAAATCCTTCGATTCGATAAGCGAATTGCGAAGAGAAATTGATTTGCCGAAGTCCAATGTCCTTCAGTTTTTCCTTAAAGACGGGTCTGTTATCTCTGTGCGACCTTCAGGTACCGAACCCAAAATTAAATTTTACATCGGTGTAAAGGGGAAGCTCGGGAGGAGGGAGGATTTTCTGAAGGTTGACAATGAGCTTGCGGAAAAAGCAGAGAGGCTGTTTAAGGAACTTGGGGTATGATAAGGACCAGGTGGCAATATTGGTCTGTGAGAATCCAAAGGATCATGAATTGTTAAATCTATAAATAACTATTTTTATGAAGAGTTACAGAAAAGAGATGTGGTTTGATACGAAAAACCGGAGGGAGCTTATCAATATCACCCCTGCCGTAGACCAATGCATTGCAGAAAGCGGTGTAAAAGAAGGTCTTCTGCTATGCAATGCAATGCATATCACAAGCAGTGTCTTTATTAACGATGATGAATCAGGCCTGCATCACGATTTTGAAATCTGGCTGGAAAAGCTTGCCCCTGAGCACCCCCATTCACAATACAAACATAACGGTTATGAAGACAATGCCGATGCACACCTGAAAAGGACCATTATGGGGCGGGAGGTAGTGGTAGCCATCACCGGTGGCAAGCTTGATTTCGGACCATGGGAGCAGATATTTTACGGAGAATTTGACGGTAAACGGCGCAAACGTTTGCTGGTTAAGATTATTGGAGAATAAGTGTAAGGTATGCAATAATTCCACGCATACGGAGTGACAATGAGAATCAGGAGTTTTCGCTAATTCATCTTAAGATAGCCGTTAAGAGCGTAGTGAAAGATTCTGATCAGCCACTTGTCATTCGAAAAACCGATCGTTGAAATTTACAAGGTAAAGCTTCTCAGATGGCCGGGTAAAAGCCGTATAAAGCCATCTGAGATATTCGGTATTGATCATATCGCCGGTAAAATATCCCTGGTCAATGAACACATTTTTCCACTGGCCGCCCTGTGCCTTATGGCAGGTTACGGAATAGGCAAATTTGACCTGCAACGCGTTGAACCACGGGTTAGATTTAAGTTTCTCGAATCTTTTGCGTTTATTCGGGATATCAGCATAATCTTCCATAACTGCGTAAAACAGGTTTTTATTCTGTTCATTGCTGAGCGAGGCGGTTTCGGAAGTAATTGTGTCAAGCAGCAGTTTAACCTCTATTTCAGTTGATTTGTAGTCTGTCATTCGTACTATGGCGTTAACAAATCTGAACCCGTATAGCTCTTCATATTTTTTTACTCGCATAACCTCAATTATATCGCCATTTGCAACAAAATCAGTCATTTCATTTTCAGGAAGCCAGAAATAATTGTTTTTAACAACCATGAGCAGGTCTCCCGGAGTCAGCTCTTCATCCCTGAAAAGGATACGCTCCCTTATTCCCTTGTTATATTGATTGGCTTTCTTATTTGACCGGGTCACAACTATTGTATCTTCAATACCGCATTTATCATATGATTCTGTGATTTTTTCCAGAAGCTCGCTGCCATTAACTCTTTCCACGTCAGTGTAATCTTCCAGCATTATATGAGGAAGTTCGTTGATTTTTCCTGTAATGTGATGACGGATGCCGCTTGCATTGAAAAGAATACCGGAATCTTCAGCCTGCCTCAGTATTTCAGTCAGGAATACCTCCGTAACACCGAATCCGAAGCCCTCCAGGAATCCGGCATCAAGAGCGGGACTGATATCAATCCCGACGGGCGGAAGCTGTGCAGTATCGCCCACAAGAACAAGCCTGCAGTTTACCCCTGAATCAATATACTTTATAAGATCATCCAGGAGTCTGCCGCTGCCAAAAATATCCGATTCAAAAGACTGGTTGGAGATCATCGATGCTTCATCAACAATAAATACGGTGTCTTTATGCAGGTTTTTATCCACCACAAACTTTCCGGTCCCGTCCGAGGCAGATCTCGGCCGGTATATCTTTTTATGGATGGTATATGCGTTATAATTGCAGTAGGAGGCAAGGACCTTTGCTGCCCTTCCGGTAGGTGCAAGCAGTACCACCTTGTTTTTCAACAACCTGATTGTCCGGACCATAGCCCCCAGAATTGAAGTCTTTCCCGTTCCCGCATAACCCTTCACCAGCAGGATCTCCTTACCGTTACCCCCGGTGAGAAAGCAAGGGATAAGGTCGATCATCTTTTGCTGGCTTGCCGTGGGCTGATGACCAAGTTGTTCTGTTAAGATATTGATAATATGGTTTTTCAACATTTTTAGTAATTATCAGGAAAATTAAATGTATAAATGTATTTTTTTTATAAATTTGCCATCAAACATAAAACGAATATCTGCCAATAAGAAATAAGAATTATTATCGTTATAAACAATAAATGTTTATAGTAATCAAAATACCTGGCATATCAGGATATAATTCAAAATTTTTTACGGGTTTAAAAATACGGAGTTAAAGCTACTACAGGGAAATTAAATATTGAATAATAAATTTAGGAAATATGAAAACAGTAATTCAGATTCTACTCTCCATTGCGATCCTTGTGCTTGGATATTTGCTTGTTGACAGCATCCACCAGCCAATCAGATTTCAGCAGGAGCAAAGGGCAAGGTACAACAGGACTATTGACAGGTTAAAGGATATCAGGACAGCCCAGCTTGCATACCGCTCGGTTTACGGAGAGTTTACAGGAAGTTTTGATACGCTGATTAATTTTATCAGGAATGACTCATTCAGGGTTGTTATGTCAATCGGAGATGCAGATGATGAGGAAGCAATAGCCCGCGGTGAGCAGATCATTCGTGATACTATTCTGGTTAGTGTAAGAGATTCACTTTTCTCAGGAGGTTATCCGGTAGACTCGTTAAGGTATGTACCGTTTACAGGTGGCCGGGAGGAGTTTTTCCTTGGAGCCGGAGAGGTAATGACAGGATCAGGACTTAATGTAAAGGTTTTCGAAGCACATGTTCATAACGATGTATTGCTTGCAGGACTTGACAGGCAGCTGGTTATCAACATGAACGATGAGCGTGTCAAAAGGGAACAATTTCCCGGACTACGTGTTGGGTCGCTGACTGAAACCACCAATAATGCTGGCAATTGGGAATAATCCCTTCCGGTATGGACATTGTTTTTATAGACGAAACATTCGATATTAAAAAAAAAAAAAATTACAATATATCCATTCAGGCCGGCCTGAATGGATATTCTTTTTCTGTAATTGACCCGGTAAGAAATAAGTATATACTTCTTAAGCATATTGCCTTCAAAGGTGAGATGACAACCCGTTTGCTTGAGGAAAAGATTGAAGAACTGCAGAAGAGTGATGAGTTTCTTGCCAGGGATTACAAAAATGTACTCTTTTCTTACCAGAGCCCGAAATATACACTAATACCCGGACCGCTTTTCAATAAGGATAATCTGAGAACTTATTTTGAATTCAATCATCACCTTGAAGACCTTGATGAGATCCATTTTAACAGGTTTAAAAGCACTGATGCATATAATATTTTTATTATACCGGCCGAGATATCAGGAATAATACACAGATCTTTCGGGAACGTTAACTATTTCAACCAGGCCACTCCGCTGGCAGAGGCAGGAATGGTAAAACACGGCGGAAAAAGTTCTCATAGAGTCGCCGTGGCAAATATTTATGGAAATTTCATGGATATTGCAGTTATTCAGGGTGAAAAACTTCTCTTATGCAATACCTTCCCCTGGAAGAGTGATGAAGATCTTGTCTATTTCATTTTGTATGTATATGAACAATTGAAACTGGATGGTGAAGATACTCCGCTGTTCATTTCAGGAGAGATGAAAAAGAATTCCGGAATATATGATATTTTGCGGTCCTACATCAGGAAAACAAAATTTGAAAAGCGGAATGACCAGTTTGTATACAGCTATACCTTGAATGATGTAGATGCTCATTGGTTTGTAAATCTTTTTAATTTACAAATGTGCGTATAATCAGTGGAGAATATAAAGGCAAGCGGCTTTATCCCGGCAAAAATTTCAAAGCAAGGCCAACAACTGATTTTGCCAAGGAGAACCTGTTCAATGTCCTGGGCAACTATTTCAACTTTGATGAATTGGAGGTACTCGACCTGTTCAGCGGCACCGGCAGCATATCTTACGAATTTGCGTCACGAGGCTGCCTGTCGGTCGATTCAGTTGAATCCAACAGCAGGTACCATTCCTTTATCCAGAAAACCGTTAATGAATTAAAACTAGTCCAGGTTAAGGCTGTCAGGGCTGATGCTTTCCGTTTCCTGAAGCACACCTCCAGGAGTTATGATTTGATCTTTGCCGATCCTCCCTATGATCTAAGAGAGATTGAACAGCTCCCGCTACTTATATTCAGTCGTAACCTTTTGGAAAGTGGAGGCTGGTTTATTCTGGAGCACGGAAAGGATCATGATTTCTCTGCTCTTCCTCAATTCAGGGAACTAAGAAAATACGGTAGTGTTCATTTCAGTATTTTTGAGAATCCCTCGTCATAATAAGTTTTTTTACAAAAACACTCTATGAATATTTGCAGGAATCAAAATATCTTGTATTTTTGCATCACCAAAAGCGATAGTTAAGCAATCGCAGGTTCTTTACGAAAAATGGTCCGGTAGTTCAGTTGGTTAGAATACATGCCTGTCACGCATGGGGTCGCGAGTTCGAGTCTCGTCCGGACCGCCAACTACAA
>SKND01000399.1 GCA_007120695.1 Bacteroidales bacterium
AAATTTGCCGAGCAGTGGTATCCCGGACTTTTACCATTTTTGTCCACAACCAAATCACCTCAGCAGATGCTGGGGGCCATCTTAAAATCATGGTATCCCGAACAAACGGGAATTGATCCTGCCGGCATATTTTCGGTTGCGGTAGCTCCCTGTACCGCAAAAAAATTTGAGGCGCAAAGGGAGGAGATGACCAAAAAAGGTATTTCGGATATCGACGCAGTACTGACCACAAGGGAGCTTGCCAAACTGATCAAACTATATGGCATTGATATGAATCAGGTAGAGCCTGAGATCCCTGATGATCCTTATGGAATGCGGAGTTCGGCAGGTAAACTTTTTGGTGCATCAGGCGGACTGACAGAAGCCCTGATACGTACATTGCCAAATGCAGCAGGAGCAAAAGATCTCCCGGGAATTAAGTTCCAGGAGTTACGGGGAACAAAGGGTCTTAAGGAAACAGAAACCAAAATTGGCAGGAATACATACAGGTTCGCTGTGGTAAGTGGTCTTTCAAATGCAGTTCCGTTATTGGATGATATAAAAGCTGGTAAAAGTGATTACGACTTTGTAGAGGTAATGGCATGTGCGGGCGGATGTATCAATGGAGGCGGTCAGCCGATTGGTGCTGACGAAAAGGCGGTGCCTGCCAGGATGAAGGCTTTGTACGGGATTGATGAAAAGGAGACTATAAGATGTGCCCATAAAAATCCCAGGATTGCAGAATTGTATGAAAATTTTCTTGGTACCCCGTCAGGTGAAAAGTGCAGAAAATTTTTACATACCAGTTATTCGGAAAGGAAAGTATTATTATAATGGTATGGCAGTTTCATGAACATCAATACCGGCAAAAGTAAATGAAAGAATCAGCTGATATAAAAAAACTTCTCATTACGCTCAAGGACAGGTGCCGTGTATGCTATACATGCGTCAGGGAGTGTCCGGCGAAAGCCATCAAGATAATTAACGGGCAGGCAGAGGTGCTTATCGATAGATGCATCGGTTGTGGCAATTGCACACGAGTATGCAGCCAGGGTGCCAAAGTCTATCGCCGTTCAGGAATGGAGGTGGCAGATATTCTTGAATCTCCATGCAGGGTAGCCGCCATTGTTGCTCCCAGTTTTCCCGCCGAATTTACTGAGATAGACGATTACCGGAGCTTCGTTGGTATGATGAGGAAACTGGGTTTTGACAATGTTTTCGAGGTAGGATTCGGAGCAGACCTGGTTGCATTTGAATATAAAAAGATCCTTGAAGCGAAAAGTGATAAAAGGTATATATCATCAGATTGTCCCGCCATTGTAAACTATATAAGGAAATATCATCCCGAACTTAATCCTTCACTTGCAGGTATTGTTTCACCTATGGTTGCAATGTCACGGGTAGTAAAGAAAAAACTCGGCAATGATATCAAGGTGGTATTTCTTGGTCCCTGCGTTGCCAAAAAGGAAGAGTCGCCCGAAATTGATGAGGTTCTTACTTTTTCCGAACTCAGAGAAATGTTCAGTGAGAGGGGGATTGAGGCAGGAAAGGTTGCTCCGGCAGAGTTTGATCCGCCTGAAGCAGGCAAGGGTGCGGTTTTTCCGATAAGCAGGGGACTGTTACAGACGGTAGATATTAAGGATAATGCTTTTGAAGGAAATATTATAGTTGCCGAGGGGAGGGCAGATTTTCAGGAAGCAGTTAAAGAGTTTGAAGCCGGTCTGATAAGCGGGCAACATCTTGAACTGCTTTGTTGTGAAGGATGTATTATGGGACCGGGAATGACGGAGGGTGGCAAGCATTATGCCAGAAGGTCTTTTGTAAGTAATTATGTAAGGGAGAAGTTAAAAAAATATAACAGGGAAGAGTGGAATAATAATATTAAGGAGTACAATACCCTGGATCTTACAACTGTCTTTGAAACAGATGACCAGAGACTGCCTTCTCCCTCTGTTGAAGAGATAAGGCAGGAGCTGGAGAAGATGGGTAAGGTAGATGCCAGGGATTTTCTGAATTGCGGTGCCTGCGGTTATGAATCTTGTGAAGAGCACGCAATTGCTATTATTGAGGGACTTGCGGAGATAGAGATGTGTCTTCCGATGACCATAGATAAGCTTCACAATTCGATCAATGATCTTGCGGTAACAAACGAAAAACTGGTTTCTGTCCAGCAGGCTCTTAAGCAATCGGAAAAAATGGCAAGTATGGGCCAGTTGTCAGCAGGCATAGCCCATGAGCTTAATAATCCTCTGGGGGTTGTAATAATGTACAGTAATATTTTACTTGATGAATTACCCAAAAATGCAGAGGCTTATACCGACCTGAAGCTGATAGTTGAACAGGCAAACAGATGCAAGAAAATTGTTGGCGGACTACTTAACTTTGCCAGGAAGAACCAGGTTAATCCTGCAGAAGTCAAGCTGGAACGTCTTGTCAGGCAGGCTGTAGATGCAGTAATTATTCCTGATAATGTGGATGTAGTCCTTGATATTAACGGGATGAGCCAGTATACCGCAATGCTTGATGCTGAACAGATAATCCAGGCTCTTACAAACCTGATTAAAAATGCTATAGAAGCAATGCCCGAGGGAGGTATTCTGAAGATTGAGATAAAGGATGAAAACGGGAATATTGAGTTTCATATTATCGATACTGGTACAGGTATAAAAGAAGATGATATGGATAAGATATTTGAGCCATTCTATACCACTAAGGGAATAGGGAAGGGTACCGGATTGGGATTGGCGACTACATACGGGATAGTAAAGATGCATAACGGACAGATAGATGCAATTTCGAATGCTGATCCCGGAAAAGGAGATACCGGTACCAGGTTCATTGTTAAATTGCCTGCCAATAAAGTTTAACGTTTTTAATACTCTTTCATGATGGAAAAGAACAAAAAGTCAATTCTTCTGGTCGATGATGATGAGGATTATCTTTTTCAGACCAGGCTCAATATTGAACAGTTTGGCTTCAAGGTTATTACGGCCGACAGCCAGTCGGAGGCCGAGAAGCTGCTTGAAACCTTAAAGCCGGATCTTGCAATTCTTGATCTGATGATGGAGAGTGATGACAGCGGCTTCATCCTGGCATTCAAGCTTAAAAGAAAATACCCTGATGTTCCGGTTATAATAGCTACGGCAGTAACTGCCGAAACCGGAATGTCATTTGGTGTCAGCTCTGAAGAGGACAGAAAATGGATAAAGGCTGATCTCTATATCGAAAAGGGGATAAGGGCAGATCAGCTGCACAAAGAGATAATTAAACTGCTAAAAATTTAGGATGGAAAAATTGAATGTCCTTGTTGTTGATGATGAGCCTGGTATCTGCTCCGGAATAAACAGGATCCTGTCAAAATTCTCTGTGGGTTTCCCGTTTATGGATGAGAATATAGGTTTTGATGTTGAAGAGACCTTTTCAGGAGAAGAGGCGATAAAGATACTTGACAATAAAGTGCCCGATATAATTCTCCTGGACAACAAGCTTCCGGGAATGCTTGGTATAGAGGTGCTTGAGTATATCAATAAAAAGCGGTTTGAAACAATAGTGCTCATGATCACATCTTATGCATCACTTGAACTGGCGGTGAAAGCAACAAACCAGGGTGCTCATGATTTTATTCCCAAACCCTTCACACCCCAGGAACTCAGATCGGCTATAGAAAGCGTAACAAAGCATATCTTCCTTAAACGTATGACCAGGAAGCTCAATAAAGAGGGAAAACAGATCAGGTTCCAGTTTTTGTCTGTTCTGTCACACGAACTTAAAACTCCATTGAATGCAATAGAGGGATACCTGCGTATCATGCAGGAGAGGCAGGCAGGAAATGACCTTGAAGGATACAATAAGATCATTGAGCGGTCACTGCTCCGTGTAAAGGGAATGAGAAGCCTTATAATGGATCTGCTGGATCTGACAAAAATTGAATCCGGCAAGAAAAGACGGGAGGTGGCCCCTGTGAATATAGCCGAAATAGCTAAAATTTCGGTCGATACAATGGGGCCTATATCGATCCAGAAAGATGTTAAAATATATTTAAAGACTCCTGCCGAAGTAATCTTTGAGGCAGATCAGGAGGAATTTGAAATTATATTCAACAACCTTCTGTCAAATGCTATTAAGTACAATATCGAAGGGGGGAGAGTCGACTGTATTATTGATGATCAGGCGGATAAGCTCATAATAACAATTAAGGATACCGGAATAGGCATGGATGAAGATGAAATGCCGAGGCTTTTTGATGAGTTTGTAAGAATAAAGAACGAGCAGACAAAAAACATTTCAGGCAGCGGTCTTGGTTTGTCAATTGTTAAAAAACTCATTCGTCTATATAAGGGAGATATAACTGTTGAGAGTAAGCCCGGTGAGGGCAGTACATTCAGGCTGAAGTTTCCCAGGTGAACACGCTGACACAATATTTTGAATTGTCAACCTATATATTACTTAAATGAAGCTACCGGGTAAAACCATAGAAAGGCTCAGCCAGTACAGAAGAATACTGCTTAACTGTCTTGGCGAAGGTAAAACTCACATATATTCGCATGAACTGGCTAACATGCTAAACCTTACTGCTGTACAGGTCAGAAGAGATATAATGCTGATGGGTTATTCAACAAGCCTGAAAAAGGGGTATGATATACAGGAGCTGATCAATGTGATCGGCTCCATACTTGATACCAGAAAAGGCCAGAATGTAGCCGTTATTGGTGTCGGCAACTTTGGCAGGGCTATAACAGGTTATTTTACCGGCAAAAGGTCTAAACTGAATATTGTAGCTACCTTTGATACAGACCCGGCGAAAGTTAACCGCGTGATCTCGGGTGTTAACTGTTACCCCGTTCAGCAGATGCCGGAGCTAATAAAAAAGCTGAATATAGCAATTGCGATACTTACAGTACCCCCCGACCATGCCGTTAATGTTGCTGAGTCGCTCGTAATTGCCGGTATTAAGGGAATATTGAATTTTACTTCTGTTCCTCTGAATATCTCATCTCATGTTCATCTTGAAGATTACGATATGATAACCTCTATAGAAAAAGTGGCTTATTTTGTGAAAAAGAACAGTGCAGTTTCGTAAATTCGCGACTTGAAAAAAACAAGGTAAGGAGATGCAGGTACACTACGGACTTGATAAGGAGTTTAATATAAAAAATCCGGTTATTACAACCGGATCATTTGATGGGGTCCATATAGGACACAAAACAATTCTCAACCGGCTCAGGAAGCTTGCCAAAGAGGTTAACGGCGAGTCGGTCCTAATTACTTTCCATCCTCATCCCAGGAAAATTCTATATCCCGATACGGCAGGAAAAGAGTTAAGGCTTATCAATTCACAAAGCGAAAAGATCAAGCTGTTAAAGACAACTAAGCTCGACCATCTTGTAATTGTTGAGTTTACTCTTGATTTCTCAAAGATGACATCGGCCGATTTTATCAGGAATGTTCTTGCGGGAAAGCTCAGGGCAAGGAAGGTTGTTGTAGGTTTCAACCACCATTTCGGCCATAACCGTGAAGGCGATTATGAATACCTGTTTGAACTGGGTAAGTATTTCAATTTTGAAGTTGAAGAGATACCACAGCAGGATATCGATAATGAGACAGTAAGTTCAACCAAGATCAGGAAGGCTTTAAGAGAAGGTAATATTCAGAGAGCCAATGCATACCTTGATCATTACTATATCATAAAGGGAACTCTTGAAAACGGAGATCCCCATCTGGGTTCAAACGGGTTTCCAACACTAAGGCTGCCGGTAGAGGAGGATACCAAGCTGATACCCCCTGACGGCATCTATGCCATCCACCTTATTTCCGGAAACATCTATTACAGGGGCATGATCAAGATCAGGCGTCCGGGTGGTGATATAACATTGCATGCACCTGAAATTGAACTGGACCTGCACCTTTTTGAATATAAAAATAATCTTGAAGGACAAACAGCAACAATTCATTTTCATAAACAGATGCGCAACGAATCCATATTTACAAAAGGGTTTGACCTTCTTGAGGAGTTGCAGGAGGCAAGGGAAGAGACTGAGGAGCTGATCTACTGAATTTATAAATTCATTCGCCATGAACCAGGTTAAACCTGAGATTGAGGAGGGGTGGAAAGAGCTTCTTGCTGACCAGTTCACTGCTCCATACTTTCCAGAGCTGAAAAATTTCCTTTTGGAAGATAAATCAAAATTCAGGATATATCCTCCCGGTAAACTCATTTTTAATGCTTTCAACCTGACCCCGGCCGCTAAGGTTAAGGTTGTCATACTGGGCCAGGATCCTTATCACGGAGCCGGTCAAGCCCACGGGCTCTGTTTTTCCGTACCTCCCGGGGTAAAACCGCCACCCTCACTTGTAAACATATACAAGGAACTGAATAGTGATCTTAACCTTCCGGTCCCTTCACATGGCAACCTTGAAAAATGGGCAGGGGAGGGTGTACTGCTGCTCAATGCAACCCTTACCGTCAGGGCCGGCCAGGCCGGATCACACCAGAACAAGGGTTGGGAAATATTTACAGATGCTGCTATTTCCAGGCTTTCGCAGAATTTTACCGGTATCGTCTTCCTGCTCTGGGGTCGTTATGCCCAGGCCAAAGAATCGATAATTGACATTAAAAGGCATCATGTTCTGAAGGCTGCACACCCGTCACCATTTTCTGCTTACAACGGTTTCTTCGGATGCAGGCATTTTTCGAAAACAAATGAGCTGCTCGCCGGTCAGGGAAAGG
>SKND01000072.1 GCA_007120695.1 Bacteroidales bacterium
AAGCACACAAAAAAACATGTATAAAGCATGGGCGTTCCATGGATTGAAAAGCAAAATATCCGAATCATGAATTATTAACACATTGTTAAACAGATTGCTAACTATACTTTATACGAATGAAATGTAACAAAAACTAGGCTTTAAGCAACCTCGCGGTTTTAACTGCAAGGTCAAACAGAACCAGGCGGCTGTAGCCGTTAAATTCAATATGAGCCGAAGCTTTGCTGAATTCTTCGTTTAATGCAAAAATGTTCCCTTCATGTACAAACTTAGAGAACTTTTCAGAGAAATCACGTTCCTCATCCGACAGAAGATCAATATTTACTGCTCCTGTATTCATTATAAAATTTCCCCTGATAATCCTTAATGCATCCTGGAAGAAATGCTTCTGCTTCTCTCTTCCATGGGAAGCAATCTCTTCAATCCAGGCTGAAACTCCTACAAAATCAGGAATGAAACAAAGACGCATAAGCCTGACAAACATACTGAAGTGGTACCCGGCCTCTTCCGACTTGTCGGCCAGCTCAAGCAATCTTAAATAATTCCCGTCGGCCAGCCTTATGATATTACCTGCACTATCCTCACCCTTTATTCCGTGAATCTCAGAAAGTGCCTTTTTCATGCTTTCCTGATCAATTTTTGGTATACGCATCTGCTGGGTACGCGATAGTATAGTGGGCAGGATCTGGCCTGGCTCTTCGCTTATAAGGATGAACACTGTATTTGGCGGCGGCTCTTCCAGCAACTTAAGAAGCTTGTTGGCAGCAGCTGCATTCATCTTTTCCGCCATCCAGATGATCATCACCTTATAATCAGCTTCATAACTTTTTAGCGACAGCTTTTTCAATATCTGCATACTCTCGCTTCTGCCAATTAATCCCTGCTTGTTTTCAACCCCCAGATACTCAAGCCATTGGAAAAGCCGCATATAATGGTTCTCAAGCACCTTTTCCCGCCATAGCGGAAGGAAATCGTCACTGACCGGATCCTTATCACCAGTCTTTTTCCTGGCAACCGGAAAAACAAAATGAAGGTCGGGATGCTGAAGCTTACCATATTTTCTGCATGAACTGCAACTCTCACATGAATCTGTTTCGCCGGGATCTTTGCAGTTCAGGTACCTGGCAAAGGCAATAGCCAGTCCGAGCATTCCCGTGCCCTCCCTGCCAGTGAAAAGCATGGCATGCCCTATCCTTTTCTCCCTGACAACATTGAGGAGCCTGGCTTTAATTTCAGTCTGACCTGTTATATCTTTAAATTGCATTAGCAGTCCTTATGTAGATGAATTTTAATTCCCCTTTATTTGATTTTGTATTCTGCTTTATAAATTACCTTAATTGAAAAATTTAATTTGAATAAACTTCAAGAAGAACCCTCAGCAAAGTTAAAATAAAAAATAGTTTTTTACTTTTGCACATGTATCTCAGGAGCATTGAAAATAATATTGCTGCAAGGCTTTAAATATATTGACAACTAATCTTTTAATAATAACTGAAACAGATGAAGACAATTGAAACTTTCGATTTTAAAAAGAAAAAAGCACTGATTAGAGTGGACTTTAACGTGCCGCTGAACAGTGACTTTGTTATTACCGACGACAACAGGATGAGAGCCGCAATGCCTACCGTAAAAAAAATCCTCTCATCAGGAGGTTCAGTCATCCTCATGTCGCACCTTGGAAGACCTAAGTCGGGCTATGAGGAGAAGTTTTCGCTGAAGCACCTTGTCAAACATCTCTCAAAACTCTCGGGTGCACCGGTTAAATTTGCCACCGACTGTATCGGCAATATTCCCCTTGAACTGGCTAAAAACCTTAAACCCGGAGAGATCCTGCTTCTTGAGAATCTGAGGTTCCATAAAGAGGAAGAAAAGGGCAACGAAGAGTTTGCAGGAGAACTTGCCGCCCTGGCCGATGTATATGTAAACGATGCTTTCGGAACAGCACACCGTGCGCACGCCTCAACAGCCATCGTAGCAAAGTTTTTCCCTGAAAATAAGATGTTCGGATACCTTATAGGCAGTGAGCTTGAAAGCATGGACAAGGTTCTGAAGGATTCTACATCACCTTTTACAGCTATCATGGGTGGTGCCAAAGTTTCGGATAAGATCCTGATTATTGAAAACCTGCTCGACAGGGTTGACAACCTGGTAATAGGAGGCGGGATGACCTACACCTTCATAAAAGCCCAGGGAGGAAATATCGGTTCATCAATCTGCGAGGAAGATAAGCTGGATATGGCTCTTGACCTGATAAGGAAAGCAAAGGAAAAGAATGTAAGGCTCATACTGCCGGTAGACAATATTGTTGCCGACAAGTTTGACGCCAACGCCTCTGTTCAGGAAGCTCCCATCGACCAGGTGCCGGAAGGATGGCTGGGACTGGATATTGGAAAGGAGTCAATAAAGGAGATCTCGGAAGTGATCAGGCAGTCTAAAACCATTCTGTGGAACGGACCGATGGGTGTTTTTGAGATGGAGAAGTTTGAGGCCGGAACAAAGAGCGTAGCCCTGGCGATTGCCGAAGCAACTTCTAAAGGGGCTTTCAGCCTTATTGGAGGCGGCGACTCGGTTTCTGCTATCAACAAGTATAAACTTGCCGATAAAGTAAGCTACGTATCGACAGGCGGCGGCGCCATGCTGGAATATATGGAAGGGAAGGAACTGCCGGGTATTGCAGCCATAAATGAGTAATAACAAATGCTTAAACGAGGCTGTCTCCTGCAGTGAGACAGCCTCGTTTTATTTTTTCTGGTTGTACATTTTCAGTTAAATATATACTATTACCTTTCCTCTTGCCTCAGTTTCCGGACTATTAATGACTTTCTTCAGACCGGATTCTGATAGATAGTGAACATCGAGCTTCTCCATATTATGCTTTTACAGTAAAATCAAGGTTTTAAATTCCAGCTCCCAATTACCTGATCCTGATAATTTGATCCCGATAATTTGATCCAAATCCGTCTTTACTTAAGGAAAGCATACCCTATGCCGAACTTCATTGTGGGGCCCAGGTCGTTCTTTCTACCACCCTCGGTATAGTGCTCCTGATCCATAAATTCCGTTTCGATTGAACCGAGAACAGCACCGTACCCTAGAGAGGTATTGAGACTGATATTGTCAACCAGCCGCACCTGCATACCAACGCCAAGATAATGCTCATAGGTTGCAACCCTTC
Source organism: Bacteroidales bacterium (assembly GCA_007120695.1). Taxonomy (GTDB): domain Bacteria; phylum Bacteroidota; class Bacteroidia; order Bacteroidales; family PUMT01; genus PXAP01. The sequence goes on from SKND01000072.1 coordinate 3,176, forward strand.
CTGCACTGATCATCTCCTCGCCAGAAATGTCACTAATTAAATGGTGACTGCCTGGCAGGTTTGAATGGCGGAAAATAAAATTGTGTTGCATGTAAAAACGGATATTCCTTAACTTTCCGTCTCCATCTTCCGAACTCTCTCTGAGAGGAGACAAATAATGTTTGTACAGTACCTCCCCACCTGAAATTTCAGAAGTAAGATGCTGAAACAGAATGCCGGCCTCAAGAACTCTTCTTTCTTTCTCAATACCTATATTAAGGCTCAGGTTGGAGCCATAGCCGCTACCTGTCGATGAATGATAAATATTCAGGCCTATAACCCTGTCGCTCGAATCGTTTTCCGGTGCGCCGAAAGCAATAACTGTACTGAATACAATTATCGCAAAGCTGGTGTATAATTTTCTCATGGCGTATCCTCCTCCGTTTAATTGTATATGTTAATATACGCCTGAAGAGGTTTTGAGTTGCTGAATCAGTGGTGATTAAGGAGCATGGTTCCGGTGATTAAGGAGTGCATCAGCGGTGATGTAAATCACCGTCTTAGCATTTAAATATCCTGAAATAGTTATTCAGCCTGACTTCGCATAAAATAATGCATAAGGAGCCCATTGAAGTCAGCTCACATAATTGGCAGCCGGCGGCAACCAGGGTTATTCGAACATCAACAAGATTCTGCCAGCATAAACTATTGTCAGGCAGCAATAGAAATCGTCAGACAGGATCAGTCGGCGGCAACCAGAGTTATTCGGGGTCAATCAGGATTACCCGGGGGGTCGATCATCCTTTTTATTCTCTCTATCTGTTTTTGTTTGTTAACTTCCCGCAGGTTACGGGCTGTTTCGGTATAATACTGATGTCCGGTAATGAATTTTATCTGCAGTTTATTCCAGTCGCCGATCGAACCAATCTTGCCCTGCTCCCTGAGCTCCTCATACAATGAGTTTGATACCGGTATAAAATCACTTCGTCCCAGATAATCAAGGTCTGAATCACACATTATCTTCTCAAGAAGGTTATTAGGGTTTGGTGGCATCTTTGTGGCCAATATCAGCTCACACACCTTATCTATCTGTTCATCAGAGAAATTATACTCCGGAAGATACTTCCTGGCAAGGTCGCAACCCAGCTCCTCGTGTTTGTCATAGCCTGTTGTGTGACCGGAATCGTGAAAAAGGGCTGCAGTTTTAAGAAGCAGAACATCCTCCTCGCTTACCCCTTCGGCCCAGCCTATGAGCTCCACCTCGGTAATTACATCGATAGTATGCTTTACATTGTGGTAATACAGATGCTGCGGCAGCTCTTTCTCAAGCTTGTCCAGAATTATCTCCTGCAGGTCGACAAACTGGATAAGTTTAAATTTTATATCAAATTTTCTGTTTGGCAAAAGGCCCTTCCCATCGAGCGATATTTCAGGAATGATCCCTCTTACATAATACATCCCGAGATTGCCAACGTATTTGACAGGGATTCTTCCATTGTATTCGCAGTTGAAAAACTCCTTTACCAGCTCATATGTGTTATCTGATATATTAATGTTATCTATCCCGCAGGATGATCCTACCCTGCTTGCAATATTCACAGTGTCTCCCTTCAGCTCCCAGGAGATCTTTTTCCTGCCGGTTGCAATAGCGGTAACCGGTCCCGTATGAATTCCAATCCGGATATCCCACACCCTGTTCCTGTCAGATTTGCTTTTCAGTTCTTCCAGGTAACTGTACATTTCAAAGGCAGCCATGACTACATCTATGGGGTTGGTGCTGTTCTTAACCGGAACACCTCCGGCGCACATATAGGAATCGCCAATTGTTTTTATCTTTTCAAGCCTGTATTTCTTTACTATCAGATCAAAATTAAAAAACAGTTCATCCAGTTCATCTACCATACCATGGGTATCCATCTGGTCGGTCAGCTTTGAGAAACCCTGAATATCTGCAAAAAGGACCGTGCCCATCTTAAACTTCCGGACATTACTCACGCTCTCGCCCGGCACACCTTTTGCCTCAGTTCCTTTCAGCCGTGAAAGTTCCATTTCATACCGGTCAACCAGTCCGCTAAGTTTTTCATTGCTCCCGGCAAGCAGGCGCACCTGCTCATGCAGTTCCTTGTTCTGCCTGACCAGCTTTACAATTCTCCTCAATAGTTCCCTGTCCTTCTGTTTTTCCATCAATATTACCTTGTATATTCAATTAACCGGATTATTCTGATCAGGTTCCCCGATATTCTCCCGCAATGGCAAAAGTAATTATTAAGCTCCATTATTCAACAATCCGGCAATCAATTATCTTTGTACTTTATAAAGACGTGTTTCAGATTTATTAAAGACCTTTGCACATTGAACAGTTATTATGATTATATCTGTCTGTAAAAGATGAACCTCAATATTAACCTGCAAAATAATGCCAGGCAAAAAAAGAGAGCAGCTGATCAAAAAGATCTTCAACGGGTTCCCCGAAAGGGAATTTGAAGAGCTGGTCCTTGAAATGTTTTCGTACCAGTCGCTGCACAACAAGGTATATAAAAATTACCTGGAATATCTTGGAGCCGGTCGCCTTGCAGTATCAACAATTGCCGATATCCCTTTTATGCCTGTTTCGCTTTTTAAAACCCACAGGGTGATAACGGGAGAAGGGGGTCGGGGACCGGCTTTCAGGAGCAGCGGGACAGTGACAGGAGAGCGTTCATGCCATTATGTTTCCGATGCAGGAATTTATGAGACAAGTTTTTTGAAGTGTTTTGAGATGTTCTACGGTAATCCGGCAGACTACAGCATCCTGGCCCTGCTGCCTTCATATGTTGAAAGCGGTGATTCGTCGCTGGTTTATATGGTTGGTTCTCTTATCGAAAGAAGCGGCCATCCTGAAAGCGGCTTTTATCTTGATGATGCAGGCAGGCTGGCAGACATGATCAACAAGCTTGAAAACAGTAACCGCAAAACCCTGCTGATAGGTGTCAGTTTTGCACTGCTCGACCTGGTTGATAAGTACAGTTTTGCCCTTAAGAATACCATTGTCATGGAAACTGGCGGTATGAAAGGCCGGCGCAGGGAGATTACCCGGGAGGAGCTTCACGGCATCCTGAAATCCAAAACCGGTCTCGGGAATATTCACTCCGAATATGGTATGACCGAGCTATTATCGCAGGCTTATTCGCAATCAGACGGGATTTTCACCTCACCACCATGGATGAGAATTTTGATAAGAGATGCCTACGATCCGTTTGCCTGGCTTCCGCCGGGCAGAAGCGGCGGAGTTAATATAATAGACCTGGCCAACATTGACTCCTGTGCATTTATCGAAACTTCAGATATCGGCAGAATGATGGACGGAGGGGAGTTTGAGATACTTGGCAGGTTCGATAACTCCGATATCAGGGGCTGCAATCTTCTCGCGGACTAATGGGAATAAAGCCTTTTCAGCTTCTGACGGAGGACAAAAACTCTTTAGCTTCTGATGGATGAC
>SKND01000138.1 GCA_007120695.1 Bacteroidales bacterium
CAGGGAGTTGCAAAGGTATTATCCACTATGAGCCTTATATTGTTCCTGCCGGCAATATCTGCCACGGCCTTAATATCAATAAGACGTATTAACGGATTTGTTGGAGATTCGATCCAGAACAGCTTTGTATTCTGCTTGACCGCAGTCTCAAACTCGGCCGCTTCCCACCCCACATAGCTGAATTCCAGTCCGAGTGGCTTAAATACATCTTCAAACAGACGGTAAGTTCCCCCGTACATGTCGCTGCATGCTACTATATGGTCGCCGGGAGTGAGTGTGGAGAGAACTGCATGTTCAGCTGCCATTCCCGACGAAAAGGAAAGGGCAAAACGGCCGTTTTCAAGCGCAGCCAGACTGTCTTCCAGGGCTTTACGAGTGGGGTTACCTGTCCGGCTGTATTCAAAGCCTTTATGAACATCCACTTCCTCCTGCCTGTATGTCGAGGTCAGGTACAACGGAGTGATTATAGCTCCGGTACTTTTGTCATGCTCAAGACCTGCATGTACTACCTTTGTTTTAAATTGCATGTTATAATGTTTTTAAGGTTTAATCTGCTGTTATGGCTTATATTTCTGAGTTATTTATTAAAAAGCCCTTCCGGTGGCTGAGGGGCTTTGTGTGACAATGTTAAATAAGTATTTTTATCCGGATTGAACACAGGCCTCCCGACACTCTGAAGTAGTGTATGAACAGCAACAGATTCAAAGGTGTTAAACTTATTTTAGCATTGAGGGACTTGATTAATGTTATGAACAAATTTAGTAAATTATATGTATCTAATATCAGCCTGCAGGTTTTTAGAGTAAATTTATTTCCATGTCATTTAAGAAACAATATATCCCTGCTCTTTTAAGTGCTATCCTGCTGTTAGCAGGTCTCACCCTTAATTTTGCCCGGGTTGATTTTTTTTCAGAAAGGATACAGCTTTTCTGGTATGTGTTTGCCTATGTGCTGGTAGGCGGGCCGGTTATAGTAAAAGCGGTTGAGGAGCTTATCAGGTTTGATTATGCCAACGAATATTTCCTGATGTCAGTGGCCACCATCGGGGCATTTGCAATAGGTGAGTATGCCGAGGCAGTTGCAGTTATGCTGTTTTATGAGGTCGGTGAATTGTTGCAGAAGAATGCCTTAGATAGGGCAAGGGGAAACATAAAGGCATTGCTTGACCTGAGGCCGGACCGGGCAACGGTAAGGCGCGACGGTGACTGGCTGACGGTTAAACCCGATGATGTGGCGAAGGGTGAGATCATCATGGTAAGGCCCGGGGAGAAGGTCCCTCTGGACGGAGAGCTGGCATCTGAAGGCGCCACCTTAAACAATGCCGCCATAACGGGAGAGAGCAGGCCCGACAGGATCCGCCGGGGCGACAAGGTTCTGGCCGGGTCGGTAAACATTGACAGGGTGATCGAGGTAAGCACCACGCGCGTTTTTGCCGACAGTTCCCTTTCGCGTATCCTGGCTCTTGTTGAGGAGGCCGGACACAGGAAGGCTCCCACCGAAAGGTTCATGCGCCGGTTTGCACGGTATTACACACCGCTGGTGATGGCCATGGCCCTGCTTATCACTTTTATTCCTGTACTTATCGTGGAAGAGTATGTGTTTGCCAGTTGGGTTTACCGGGCGTTTGTCTTCCTTGTTATTGCCTGCCCGTGTGCACTCTATATTTCGATCCCGCTGGGATATTTCGGTGGTTTAGGTGCAGCGTCAAAGAACGGTATTCTCTTCAAGGGTGCCGATTTTCTTGACAGGATGAAAGACCTCCATACACTTATAATTGACAAGACCGGAACGCTTACTAAGGGAAATTTTAAAGTAACACAGGTGAAAGTTTATGACACAGGCAGAGATGAGCTTGTCAGGCTCACTGGTGCCCTGGAAAGCCGGTCAAACCATCCTGTCGCACGTGCCATAGTTGAATTTTCAGGAAACGGCTTTTCAGCCCTGGAGGCTGAAGATGTAAAGGAGATCCCGGCGCATGGCATGACCGGAAGGATAGACGGCAGGGAGGTTATTGCCGGCAACGGGAAGCTGATGGACAGGCATGCAGTGAAGATCCCGCCTGAAGCGGCATCAATTCCCTTTACCTGTGTACATGTTGCAGTGGACGGCAGATACAGCGGGTATTTTGTAATAGCCGATGAGGTACGCGAAGACAGCGGCGCGGCAGTCAGCAAGCTTCATAAGCTGGGCGTTAAGGAGATTGTTGTTCTTTCGGGCGATCGCGGCAGCATCACAAGGGAAATAGCCGGGACGTTAGGTATTGATCATGCCCACGGCGACCTCCTGCCTGAGGAGAAGACTGCGATTGTCAGGGAGTACCTGGACCGTAAAGCCGGTGTTGTGGCCTTTGCCGGCGACGGCATAAATGACGCCCCTTCAATAGCGCTTGCCGACGTGGGAATTGCCATGGGGGCTATGGGCAGCGACCTGGCAATTGAAACTGCCGATGTGGTCATTCAGACCGACCAGCCTTCAAAGATCGCCAGGGCTGTGCAGATCTCCCGGGCCACCAGCCGGATAGTGTGGCAGAACATCTGGATGGTATTTGTGGTCAAGGCGGTGTTTCTCGGACTTGGCGCTCTCGGACTTGCCGGCATGTGGGAAGCGGTGTTTGCCGACATGGGCGTTGCCCTTGCCGCCATCTTCAATGCCGTCAGGATACAGCGCAAAAGGATCTGAGGCTTCTGCACCAGCTTCCAATATCAGATTATCGGGTACCTGAAATACCTGAGATACCTGAAATACCTGAGATACCTGAGATACCTGAAACAATTTAATAGTAATGATTTGATATTTTACATAAATTGACTAAATTTGTCAAGATAAAAATATTCAACAAATGAGTGGTCTTGGAAGGTTGCTTAGGAAATACAGGGAGGAAAAAGGCGACACGCTCAGGAAGGTGGCCGCTTATCTGGATATAGATTCAGCCATATTAAGCAAGATCGAAAGGGGGCATCGCAAAGCCACCCGTCTGCATGTTGAAAAACTGGCTGATTATTATGGAACCGATCTGAAGGAACTGCTGGTGGCATGGCTGAGCGACAAAATAATTAATGAACTCAGGGGAGAGGCTTATGCAGAAGAGGCTATGAAGCTTGCTGAAGAGCAGGTAAGTTTTTTTCAGGCTTCAGAGGTTGATATTGCCGATATCAGGAATGCTGTTTCCAGAGAGATGAAAAAGTATCCTTCAATATCAAAGGCTTGGTTGTTCGGGAGTTATGCAAGAGAAGAAAGCACTTTTCAAAGTGATATTGATCTGATGATAGATGTCCCCGGGAAAAAAGATTTTTCATTGTTTGATATTTTCCAGATCCAGCATGACCTGGAAAATGATTTGCAAAAAAAGGTTGACGTTGTTATTAAAGGCTCCGTCACATTTAATGCCAGGGAACATTCAGAAAGAGATATGATGCTGATTTATGTAAAAAATGATGAATAGGAGCCACCAGCGATTATTGCACATTGTTGAATCATGCCAGACAATAGCTAAATATGTTAGTGGTCTCTCCAGGGAAGATTTTCTGAATGACCCAAAAACCAGGGATGCAATCATCTACCAGTTGATAATAATCGGAGAAGCGGTTATTCATACTGACGATGAATTACTTGAAAAATACAATTATCCCTGGTTCAAGATACGTGCTTTCAGAAATTATGCAACCCATGAATACTTTAAGATTGAAATGTGGACCGTGTGGGATATTGTTACCTCCCATATACTTGAACTGGAAAAGGTAGTTAAGGGGATTATTGACAGTGAATTTGCATAATTAAAATTACTTTCCTCCCGGAGCTGCGTATTTTCCGATCCATTCCCTTACCTGGGAGTACCAGTAAAGGGAGTTGTTCGGTTTCAGTATCCAGTGGTTCTCATCGGGGTAGTAAATAAGCTTCGAATCAATGCCCCTTGACTGAAGTGTTCTGAACAGCTCGAAAGCCTGTCCCACCGGCACCCGGTAATCCAGCTGTCCGTGTATTATCAGTGCAGGCGTGTTAAAGTTCTCTGCATAATAGTGCGGAGACAGTTCCCTGTAAATCGACGGATCTTCCCAGTAGTTGCCGAAGCGGGTTGAATGGACTGCAAAATCGCTGGCCATCTGGCTATAGAAGTTGTACACCGGAGCATGGATTAAAAGGGCATTGAACGGATGCTCTTTCCCAAGCAGAATGCTTGAAAGATATCCGCCGTAACTGCCTCCGCCTGCCACCATGCGTGTTTCATCTATCCAGGGCTGGCCGGCGAACCATTCTGCCGCCTTTTGGGTGTCCTCGTATGGCTTGGTGATCCAGTCCGGATTGATGGCATCGGTAAATTCCTGGCCGAACCCCGAAGAGCCGTGAAAGTTGTGCCATGCCGTTACATATCCCCATGAGGCAAATGTTTGTGCGTTCCAGCGGAAATGAAAGCCGTCGCTGATGCCGCTGTGCGGTCCGCCATGAATAAGCAGAAAAAGGGGATATTTTTTGGTTTTGTCAAATCCCGGCGGGTAGTGCACCCACATCTGGATATCATTGCCTTCGGCACCCTTGTAGGTAACCGATTCGTAGGTACCCATTTCAACATTTGAAAGGATGTCGTCGTTTATTGTGTCAATCCTGCGCGTATGGCCGTTCCCGGTATCTACAACCACCAGCCTTGGCGGGTAGAGAAAACTTTGATTTGAAGCAACCAGTGCTCCGTTATCTGATACGGAAAGTCCGGAATAATCTGTTTCACCGGTTACAGGCCTCGGAGAGCGGCCGGCGATGTCAATATGGTAAACCCTCCTGGTTCCTGCATCATCAATAGCTCCATACAACCCGCTTCCATCCGGCATCCATACCAGTCCGTCAGCAGACCTGTCCCAGTCCCCCGTCACTTCCCGCTGCCTGCCGGTCTGCAGGTCATGCAGCACCAGCCTCCTGGTATCGGCATAGAATCCTTTTATCCTCTGCTGATTGAATGCAAGGTAACGGCTACCGGGACTAAAGAGTGGATTGCTGTCAGATGCTTCATTATCTGGGGTGATGTTCAGGGCATCACTGCTCCCTGGCTTTACAAGGAAAATATCCATTTCAGGATCAACCCCGTCACGCTGACTGTCTGCCGTAAAGGCCACCCATGAATTATCCGGTGCTACATCATAGCTCGAAGGACCCTGGCTTGATCTTGGCAGTTCCCACCCTGTCGGCAGTGTTATGGGCTCCACATCTCCGCCGGCTGCAGGGATTCTGTAAAGATGTGCCTGCCGCTCCTCGTCAATCCATGTATCCCAGTGCGCGTATGGAAGGGCATTCCAGGTATGTGCGGACATCTTCGATTCCTTGTCCTTCTTTACCTGCTCTTTCATCTCTTCCCAGCTTTTCCCGGGCCATATCCTGGTTATAAAGTAAATATAACTGCCCGCCCATTTGGGAGCGCTCACTCCAGTTGGTACTTCAGTAAGCCGTGTTGCTTCACCCGGCTCTTTTACTGGAAGGAGGTATATCTGTGAGGAATCATCCTGATCTCTCCTGCTGATAAATGCCAGTTGTGAACCATCAGGGCTGAATGCGGGTTGTCCGTCGGCAAAGCCTGAGACAGTAAGCTGTCTTTCAACCGAGCCGTCTGTTGCAAACAGCCACAGGTCGGTATGGCTTTTATCATCATCAGTTGTATAGCGTGTAACGGGTGCTACCACCCAGCGGCCATCCGGCGATATCACCGGTGAACCGATCCGTTTCATCTCCCACAGCACTTCCGCCGAAAGGCTTCTTGTCTCTCCACCTGCCTGAGTCATTGTTATGTTTGTAATACTGTAAATAAAAACAAGTAAGATAATAGATCCGAATTTGTTCATAATGCTGGGATTAGTTAGGACAGGCAAAGCTGCAAAAATATAAGAAACGTAAATCTAAACCAAGTTGTGGAATTTTTCATTGTCTCCCTGGCTTAAAATTACACTATTAGGCGGTTTTTGCGGGATGCGGGATAAATTAAATGTTTCACCAGCATGGCCATTAACCCGCATTGCAGGCCAAAAGGCAGGTAACCGGCGTAGCCCAGGACCGGCATTTCAAAAACATTGTATCTGTCAACAAATGGTATCGAGTATTCCCAGCGAGTATAGCTGAAATAGTTCCACATTTCCCAGAAAAAACCGCATACCAGTGCAGATAAGGCGAGAAGGTAAACGGTACTCCAGTCACCTTTTGTAATGCCATTTAAAAAAGTTGGAACACCAGCTATCACCATTGCTGAGGCAAGGATTACAAGCGGAGCCAGCCAGAGCATAGGAAAGGTGTAGTCGGGAAGAATGGGTGTTACAGTAAGTGCTGCGGTTGCTGTAATTGCTGCAAAAAATGCAGTTAACCCGGGCTTTTTCACCGGTATACTGAAAAAATGATCCAGTCCCCGATACAATCCCTTAAAAGTTCTCAAAAGATAAAAAGTGCTCAATACTGCCGGCAATACTGTGGCAAAAGGAAGAGTGGCATACCAGAAAGTCTCAAATCGCCCCAGGTTTCCGATATTGACATAATACCAGTTCTGGGTGAACTGGTTGAGAAACTCAAAATACCACCAGAAAATCGCACTGAAAATAAACAGGCCGGCGAAATACAAAGGTTCATGGGTCAGCAATGACCTGCCGCTTCGTTTAACCGTCAG
>SKND01000321.1 GCA_007120695.1 Bacteroidales bacterium
TACTGTCTGGCATTTAGTAAGACATGCTTCAAAAACATATGTTAACTCAAAATTATCCAGCCTGAAAAAATTCAGCCGGTTAATTTCAAAATTTTTTAACTGTTTATTATTATAATTTTTAAGTTTACGGATATTTTATAAATGTGTTTCAAAATAATTAAATGATAGAATGAACGTACTGATATTGGGCTCCGGGGGCAGGGAGCATGCACTTTCGTGGAAGATATCGCAAAGCAGACTGCTTGAAAAGCTATATATTGCCCCTGGCAATGCAGGAACCCGGATGCAGGGCACCAATGTGGCGCTGCAGGTAAACGATTTTGAGGCGATTGGTAATTTCTGCCTTGAAAAAGAAATAGACCTTGTGGTTGTGGGGCCCGAAGAGCCGCTGGTGAAGGGAATAAAAGATTACTTTGCCGGGAAAGGGTCAAAAAAGGCCAAAGACATGCCTTCACCCTGCGAAGAGGGGGCAGTAAGCAGGATAGTATCGGAACCTGCAAACGATAAGGCGGCTAAAGACCTGAAAGGCATTACCGTTATAGGCCCTGATAGTGTGGGAGCGTTGCTTGAGGGCAGCAAGGCTTTTGCCAAGCAGTTTATGAAAAAGTACGGGATCCCGACAGCCAGGTACCTGCCTGTTACAAGAAAAACCATTTCAGAGGGATACGGTTTCCTTGACACGCTGAAGCCACCTTATGTGTTAAAGGCTGACGGACTGGCGGCGGGGAAAGGGGTGCTGATCATTGACGATCACAACGAGGCGGAAAAGGAACTTAAAAGCATGCTTGACGGGAAATTTGGCGATGCAAGCTGCAAGGTTGTAATAGAAGAGTTCCTCAGCGGTATTGAGCTTTCGGTGTTCGTGCTGACCGATGGTAAAAACTATGTGATGCTGCCGGAGGCAAAGGACTACAAAAGGATTGGCGAGGGCGATACCGGGCCAAATACGGGCGGCATGGGTTCTGTTTCACCGGTTCCGTTTGCAGGCAAAGAGTTTATGAAAAAAGTGGAGACCCGGATCATTAAGCCTACAATCAAGGGACTGCAGTCCGAAAAGATCGACTATCGCGGTTTCATATTCTTCGGCCTTATAAATGTCGGGGGTAATCCTTATGTGATAGAATACAATGTGCGCCTGGGTGACCCGGAAACTGAGGCGATAATACCAAGAATAAGGACCGACCTGCTCGAGCTTATGAAAGCCACAGAAAAACAGGAACTCAACAAATATAGTATTGATATTGACCCGCGTGTTGTTGCCTCTGTTATGCTCGTCTCAGGGGGCTACCCGGGAAGTTATAAAAAGGGGTTGGAAATATCAGGCCTTGAAAAAGCGGCCGGTAACGGACTATCACCCGCAAATAATTCCGGAAGTAATCAAAAGTCATTGATTGACGAAAATGACTTGACCGGAAATGCTGTAAGTGCTGCAGAAACTGCAAAAGGGGGAAATGATGAGAAAACTGAAAAAGCCGGAAGTGCCAGAGGTGTTCAGGGTGGCGAAATAACCGAAAGCATCATCTTCCATGCCGGAACAAAGGCCGGAAAGGGGAAAGTGGTTACAAACGGAGGAAGGGTGCTTGCAGTCAGCTCACTTGCCTCGACAATGGGAGAAGCGCTTGAGAGTTGCTACAAGACTGCCGGGCTGATAAGTTTTGATAATGTGTATTACCGTAAAGATATAGGTAAGGATCTGGCCTGAAATCACCCTGAAAGAGCGAACGGTACTTATCCCCGAAAGGGGGAATAGTACTTATCCCCGAAAGGGGAAATAATAATTAAATTCAGAAAGCCGCAACAATGCTTCTTCGCCTGCTAAAATATAATACCGCTGCCGGTTACCTGCTCATCCCGATGCTTACGGTAATTGCCTGGTGGCCCGGTCTTGAGGCTGATACTTTTGTGGCAATGGGATTTGACAGGTACCCGATGCCCCTGTATGATCTGCTTACCGGCTATATCCCGCAACAATCGTTAACGGCAAGGATCGTTGCAATGATGCTGGTTATCATTACCGGTTTCTACCTTATCAGGTTTAACAATAAATATCTCTTTCTCCAGGAGCGGACACTAATGCCTGCATTCTTTTTCATATTTATTGTAAGCAGCTTCCCTGAATTGCAAAGACTGCACCCTGCACTTATAGCATTTGGCTTTCTGCTTGCTGCAACAGACAGGCTGTTTGATTCTTATAAGACCGAGCGGCTGAGCTACAGCATTTTCGAGGCCTCTTTCCTGATTGGTGTTGGCAGTCTTTTCTATTTCAACCTTGTCTGGTTTAACATCCTGGTATGGTTAGCGTTGCTTATATTGAGGCCCGTCATCTGGAGGGAGTGGCTCTTCAGTTTACTGGGACTGGCGGGACCGTGGGTTTTTTTCCTGGCAACCGACTTTTTTCTGCACGACTCCCTTGAATGGAGCACAGGACTGGTTTCTGCATATATAACAGGACAAGGGACCCCAGGGTTCCTGTCCATCGCCGATAAGATCTGGCTTGGCTTTCTGTTGCTCCTGATAATTTTTGCCAGCAGGCGGATGATACGTTCCATGTCTGTCATGAAAGTGCTTTCGCGGAAAATATTCAGGCTTTTCTTCTGGATATTCGCGATCAGCATCGCTTCATACTTTTTTATTGAAAACGTGAATGTGGAAGTTGCCGTGCCGGCAACATTTCCCGTGGCATTCCTGTTTAGCCACTATATTCTCTCAAAACGGAAGGGATTCTGGGCCAATGCTATTTTATGGAGTATTATTGCCGGTATGATGATTATTGTTTGGTTTAGCTGGTAAATAGTCAAAAAAAGCGGAGTTTATATGAGGCAGATTAACCGTTATTCTATAATCGCCTTACGAAAGATAGGATGCCGATCGCCTGGCCCGGCAAACCTTCCCGGAAAGAGATAAAAATATGGTACACCCCGGTGCTTTGAATCTGTATATCAAAATGGGGGTATTCAGTGCCGGATGATTCGACATAATTACTGCCTATTCTCCCTTGACTGTCAAAAAGCTGGATAATGGCCCTGCCCTGTGAGGCATCTGAATTGCAGACAGACAGTCTGTACTGGGTATTGCTGTTCAGAACCATTGAATACCTGGCCACCGGCGCTGGCTGACCTGGTTGTACCGCATCAAGCTCAACCTGAAAATCCCTTAGATAGGTGGCCTCATCAAGCCTGGCCAGACAGATATCGACCAGCTGCTCGACAGTCTGCGAATAGATAGGTGTTATTCCGCCAACAATAAACAATATCAGTAAAAGTCGTCTCATAGAGCTCAAAATTAAAATTGCTGCGAAAATCGTACTTCTGTTTACCGGGAAGACTGGTGCATAGAAGAAATATACATCAATTATTAACCCCTTTCCGGCATCCGTTTTTGTGTTTACTGCACAAACAAAAATAGAAATTTAATTAATTTTTGCCGGTCTTTTTCGCGAAAACTTTCCTGACAGCCAGCGCGGCAACATAATTGCACCTATAAACAGGTAGGGATAATAGCTAACAAGTCTCCAGATAAGAGCCATCACCACAGCAAATCCAACGGGAATAAAATCGCCGAGGTAACGGGAGAAAACAAATTCTGCAAATCCGCTTCCGCCGGGAGTGGGACTCACCAGCATCATTATCCACATTACAAGCTGGCGCGCAAAGATGAGAATATGCTCGTCCACCACAAAAAATGCAAGCAACAAGAAGTTTACAACCCAGTACCTTGCGGTCCACGAAAAAAATGTCGCAGTAAAAGCTTTTAACCAGAAACCTGCCGATTTGGTCCTGAAAACCCTGGAAGTATTGATCAGGTCTGTCCCCGTCTCATTCATTTTGTATCTCCACTTTCTTATGAAAGGCAGCCTGAAAATCCATAGCAGCAACCATTTTAATCCACGCGGATTAATAAAAAGTCCGTAAGCCACCAACAAAACAAAGAAGAATTTGACTAAGTAACCGATTATGGCAAAATAGAAGAACTCATTGGTAAATGATATTATTTCCTCTCCCTGTTCAACACCTATAGCAAAAAGCCTGCTGCCGGTAACGATGAAAAACAGGACGGGAAACATTAGAATAAAATAGAGCTCATCGAGAAAGCTTGTTGCCATGACTATGGCTGTGCTCCTGCCAATACTGAGACCTTCACGGTTCACAAAAAAGATTGCGACTCCGGTACCGCCTATTGCACTGGGGGTTATGGCTGAAGAAAATTCCCACAGCATGATTATGTTGAAGCATTGCCGCAAGGTGAAATCGCCTTCGCTAAGGATTTTCAGTCGCACTATATAACCAACATCCCTTATTACCATCATCAGGAATGCAATGGCTAACCAGAATACCGAATACCAGGTAAAAGTTATTATGGCAAAAAGATCAACATCAACTTCACGCTGAAGAAGGTATACAACAACGGCCAGCCCGATAATTATGGGATAGATAATCTTTCGGACATGCTTCCTGGTAATTACCTCATCATTCATGTTGTTATTAACCGGCATAATTTACAGGATCATTTTTCAGAATCACAAAAGTAAATAATAAAACTCTTTTTCTTAAGAGATGGTAATTCTTTTATAATCCTATTACCTGTATTTTGCTGTTACAGGAACCGGATTTTGCACTGCAACGTCATGATGCCATCTGCATATTTGGCAAATACCGTTTAAAAACATTATATTAGCATCCCTACAGAACAGGTATAATTTTTTTTATTGTATTCCTTAAACCCTAAAAACTACTTCCATGGAACTCAAACAGGCTATTGAAAAAAGAACAAGTGTAAGGACATATAAGCAGGAACCTGTTCCGCTGGAAGATCTGAAGGAGATGGTAAGGCTGGCCAGTCTTGCTCCCAGTGTGGCAAATTTTCAGCCCTGGAATTTTATAATTATTACAAACAGGAACCTCCTTAGAGATATGGCCCGGAAGGTTACAAGACATCTGGAAGATATTCCCGCCAACGAATCAAGGGCGGCTTCGAACGTCAAGTCCCAGGTTGAGTGGTTTGCCACGTTTTTTCAGGATGCACCTGCACTGATTGCCGTAACCATGGAAGATTATGAATCAGTTCTTGAGAAAGGCGTTGTACTGGATCATGATGAGATAAACCGGCAGCGCAACTATCCGGATATCCAGAGTGCGGGAGCCTGCATACAGAACATTCTGCTTGCCGCTGTTGATATGAATTACGGGGCGTGCTGGCTGAGTGCACCCATGATGGTTAAAGAAACACTCGAAGAGATGCTCCAACTTGATGAGAAATTCGGACTGATGGCATTCGTTGCTATTGGCAAGCCTGAAAAGGTGCCGGTAAAAAAACCTGCACGGTCGGTTGATGAGATAATCAGAATTATTGAATAGAGTGCTTACAGCTTCTGTTCAGCCGGTCAATTGAAAACTGGCAGGCTGTATTATAATTTAAGGCATGCTGATTCATCTATCCTGTTATAGCTGCAATCAGTGAGGCAGTACATGGTAAAATATGGCGAAAAAGTGGCTGATGCTTCCTGCAAGTACAAAAAGATGCCATATGACATGATTGAACCGGTTTTTCCTGCGTATATAGAAAAATACTCCGGAACTGTAGAAAATCGCTCCTGCAAACAACCAGTATAATCCCCCTGAAGGAACATTTCTAATAAGGGGACCGAGAGCAATTATTATTATCCAGCCCATAACAACATAGATTATTGCAGAAATAAGCCGGTACTTATCTTTGTAGAAAAAGAGCTTGAATATAACCCCGGCAACCGCCAGTCCCCAAATAACTCCGAAAATTGACCATCCCCATGGTCCTCTCATTGAAACAAGTGTAAAGGGAGTATATGTTCCTGCAATAAGCACATATATGGAGGCATGATCAAAAAGGTTAAGAAAATGTTTAGTCTTCTTATCCCTGAAGCTGTGGTACAAAGTAGATGCAGTGAACATCATAATGAGGCTGGCACCATATACCGAGAAGCTGACAATTTTCCAGGCATCGGCATCCCTGATACTTGCAAAAACAACCAGTAAAACCAGTCCGGCGATACTTAGTAAAACACCTGCTCCATGTGTTATGCTGTTTAGAATTTCGTCAAGGTAGAGTACCCATCTGCGTCTTTCCATAGTATATTCAATGATTTTCCACAAAATTAAAACAAAAAGTCGCTACAAATATTTTAATTGCAGCGACTTATTTCTGTTTTTAGTGGAGATTAGGGGAGTCGAACCCCTGACCTTTTGGCTGCCAGCCAAACGCTCTAGCCAACTGAGCTAAATCCCCGTGCTTTTTGGCGACGCTAAAATAACACTTTTTTATGTTATCCAAAAACATGAATCTAAAACTCCTGAAAAAACCCCGTTATAGTAACCTGCCAGGTAAGAAAAAATGACAGATCCTTAGCCCTTTAAAAAAATATATTATCTCCACTAAACTTTTAGTTGTAAAACTAATTTTTTATCACTAATATTGTAGTTATAAGACAAAGATGCCAGAAAGTTTCTACCTGAAGGAGTTAACAAGTTTTTATTACATCAATAATTAAATATGCCTGTTATAACTAAAACTTAAAAAACCGGCTATGGAAACAAAAAAATCTAAAAAAGCAGACCTGGAAAGTAAAAAAGTGTTGTTTTTCCAGGCAGGTCTGGCCACGGTACTCGCTTTGTTGCTCATAGCTTTTGAGTGGACAACGCGTGAAGTCTCTACAGGAACACTTGGCGAACTTGCCGATGTGGTTATGGAAGAGGAGATAATCCCGATAACCAGGCCAGAGGTGGTTCAGCCGCCTCCGCCCCCGCCGCCTCCACAGGTACTTGAGTCTCTATCGATAGTTGATGATGACGTTGAAATAGATGATGAGATCTATATCGAAGATGTCGAAGCAAGGCCTGAAACACGAATAGACTTCACAAGAATAGTTATTGATGAAGAGGAGGAAGAACTTGAACCTCAACCTTTTTTTATGGTAGAGGATGCGCCGGATTTTCAGGGCGGGGGACAGGATGGGTTCAGAGACTGGATTATGTCGCAGCTCAAATATCCGCAGATTGCTGCAGAGAACGGAATCCAGGGCACTGTACATATCAGGTTTGTTGTAAATACTGATGGTTCCGTTTCAGATGTGGAGGTTATCAGAGGAGTTGATCCGTCAATAGACCGCGAGGCAGTAAGAGTAATAAGCTCTTCTCCCCAATGGACACCGGGAAAGCAGAGAGGAAGACCCGTAAGGGTATTCTTCCATTTCCCGGTAGGTTTCAGGTTGCAGTAAAAGTGCCTTAAAAATATAATATTTGGCACCGGTTTTGTGTTATTATATAAAGCACGGCTTTAATTCATGCCGGCTATAATGTTTTTAAAGTAACATTTCGACTGCTTCGTTTTCACATAAATTTTTTTCATCTTGATTGTGTGTAATTTTAAGCTGAAAAAAATTCATGTATATTTGTTGCTTTAAAAATAATAAAAATTGGCAAATAGGTTTGATAATATATTCAAAATGCCTATTTTTAAGGCCTCAAAAATTTAATGACATGGAACTGAAAAAATCCGAAAAAGCTGATCTTGAGAAGAAAAAGGGTTTGTTCCTTCAGATAGGCCTTGTAACGGTATTAGCTATGCTGTTGATTGCCTTCGAATGGACCACCCGTGAAGTTTCCACCGGATCACTGGGCGAACTTGCCGATGTGGTTATGGAAGAAGAGATAATTCCAATAACCAGGCCGGATGAAGTCCAGCCGCCGCCGCCACCGCCGCCGCCACAGGTAACAGAGGTGCTTAATATCGTTGAAGATGATGTGGATATTGACGATGAAATCTTTATTGATGATGTTGAAGCCAGGGCAGACACCCGGATAGATTTCTCCCAAATGGTATTTGAGGAAGAAGAGGAAGTTGCTGAAGATGAAGTATTCTTCATAGTTGAGGACATGCCAAGTTTTCAGGGTGGAGGCCAGGATGCATTCCGTACATGGATAGCAGAGAACCTGCGTTATCCGCAGATTGCTGCAGAAAATGGAATTCAGGGAAGAGTTTTCGTGCAGTTCGTGGTAAACGCAGATGGTTCGGTATCTGACGCCACCGTTGTAAGGGGCGTTGACCCCTCGCTTGACAGGGAAGCCTTAAGGGTTGTAATGGCTTCGCCCAACTGGACGCCGGGCAGACAGAGAGGAGAACCCGTTCGTGTAGCATTTACTTTCCCGATCAACTTTGTACTTCAGTAAACCGGGAACAGAAACAAAAGAGTCGATTACAGGTCAATTTTTCGTCTGGTGAAATTATCCACAAGGAGCATGATCCTGCATGAGAAATCGACTACAGGTCAAATTTTTTCAGCTTAATTACTCTCAGGCAAGCTGATAGAATTAGAATAAAAACAAAGTGCTTACAAAAAAACCTTGATGCTGCATCAGGGTTTTTTTGTAAGCATGATGATGATCTGCGTTAACTTGATTATATTTTAATTTAAACAATTGATGATAGACCCTGTTCAAACAGAAATTAAAGAAGAAAAAGCCGTGCTGGTTGGTGTAATAAACCAGCATCAGTCACCAGAAGAGGTTGATGATTATCTCAAAGAACTAGCCTTTTTGACTGAAACAGCTGGTGCAAGACCGGTCCAAAGGTTTTTCCAGAGAATCGACAATCCCAATCCACGTACCTACATAGGCTCGGGCAAGCTCGCCGAAATAGAAGATTATGTCAAAGAGCACGAAGTAACCATAGCAATTTTTGATGATGAACTCACCGCATCACAATTTCGTAATATCGAGAAGATTCTGGACTGCCGCGTTATTGACCGTACCAACCTGATACTCGATATTTTTGCAAGGAGAGCCAAAACATCTCATGCCAGGACTCAGGTGGAGCTTGCGCAATACCAATACCTGCTGCCGAGGCTAACAGGTTTGTGGACCCACCTCGAGAGACAGAGGGGAGGTATCGGGTTACGCGGACCGGGTGAGACGGAGATCGAAACTGACAGGCGTATTGTACGGGATAAGATAGCCAAACTGCAGCAGAGGCTTGAAAAGATTGACAAACAGAAGGCCACACAGCGTAAGAACAGGGGTAAGATGGTACGGGTCTCGCTGGTAGGATATACCAATGTCGGTAAATCGACAATAATGAACCTGCTCAGTAAATCGGATGTTTTTGCAGAAGATAAGCTGTTTGCTACTCTTGATACAACAGTAAGGAAAGTTGTAATCGGCAACCTGCCCTTTCTTCTTTCCGATACGGTTGGTTTTATCAGGAAATTGCCCCATCAGCTTGTTGAATCTTTCAAATCGACTCTTGATGAGGTAAGAGAATCTGACATATTGCTTCATGTGGTTGATATCTCACATCCCAATTTTGAGGAGCAGATCAATATCGTGAACCAGACCCTGCATGAACTGGATGTAAATGATAAGCAGGTATATCTGGTTTTCAATAAGATAGACCTCTACAATCATGTTCCAAAAGATGAGGATGACCTGACACCGGTACAGAAAGAAAATATCAGCCTTGAGGAGCTTAAACAAACATGGATGGCCAGAAATAATGACCCCTGCATTTTTATATCGGCCAAAGAGAGATCCAACCTCCAAAATTTCAGAGAGTTGATATATGAAAAGGTAAAGGTGATACACCGGCAGAGGTATCCTTACAACGATTTTCTTTATTAGCTATCCTGCCAGACCCATACAAGATCTGCAACATCGCAAAATAATCTGACATATAGAGGGATAGCCCGGCAAAGCCGGATTTAAAAGGGTTCAATCAGATATTGCTTATAGGATTTTGTGCTATTCACTGTTGATCAGACAGATCGTAACAGCCGCTTAGATCAGATCCTGTTTCATCATGTACTCGGCAATCTGAATTGTGTTGGTGGCTGCACCTTTACGCAGATTATCGGCAACTATCCACATGTTCAGCGTATTGCCGGCCGATTCGTCCCTGCGGATCCGGCCCACAAAAACTTCGTCGCGGTTCTCGCTCATGGCAGGCATCGGGTACTGGTTGGAAGTGGGATCATCAAGTACAACAACGCCGTCTGCCTGGCTAAGAATCATTCTTACCCCTTCAATATCAAAGTCGCTGTTAAATTCAACATTCACAGCTTCAGAATGACCTCCTGCAACGGGAACCCTTACAGCAGTGGCCGTAATCCCAATAGAATCATCTCCGAATATCTTTCTTGTCTCATTCACCAGCTTCATCTCCTCTTTGGTGTACCCGTTCGGAGTAAATACATCACACTGTGGTATACAGTTCTTGTCAATCACATAGTTATATGCCTTCTCTCCCGAAATACCGTTTCTCTCATCCTCAAGCTGCCTCACGGCTTTAATGCCTGTGCCTGTAACCGACTGGTAGGTCGATACCACGATCCTTTTTATTCCGTACTTACGGTGGAGGGGCGCCAGGGCAACAACCATCTGGATTGTTGAACAATTGGGATTTGCAATAAGCTTATCACCTGCCTTGATTTTGTCTCCGTTGACCTCGGGTACAATTAGCGGGATTCCAGGTTCCATTCTCCATGCCGAACTATTGTCAATAACTATAGTGCCTGCATCAGTAAACCTCCCGGCCCATTTAAGCGATGTTTCACCGCCGGCAGAAAACAGGGCCAGATCAGGTTTTAATCCCAGTGCCTCCTCCGGTGTTACAACAAGAACCGACTGTCCTTTAAATTTAATAGTCTTGCCGGCCGAACGCTCCGAAGCAACAGGTATAAGCATCTGAAGAGGAAAATTTCGTTCTTCAAGAACTTTTAGCATTACACCGCCAACCAGGCCTGTGGCACCTACAACAGCAACTCGCATAATAGAAATTTTTTAATGATGTTAAAAATGATTATGTTAAGGATAATTTCAAATGATCTGCAAAAATATAGTTTCTGGTACAGAAACTCAGGCAAACAGCATAAAATTCCATTCAAATATACATAATAAACATATTTCAATATATTGTTAATTTTATAAACATCCCTGAATTCTGCACAACACAGCTGTCTTACAGAGCATCAACGGTAAAATTCCTGAAGTTTTCATTTTTCAACATTTTTTCTTAACTTATATAAAAGATTGCAAAAATCTGAGAAATGGTTCATCATTGTTTCGAAGTAACACAAAAGAAAAAGTATTCGTAACATATTGTTAAATAGATTAATAACCACAACTAATATAAATGAAGCAATCCTGCTATTCCCAGGATCCGGCAAAACAAATCATCAGCCGGATAGGGTTTATTCTTTTGCACTCCGCAGCTCTGTTTTTTTTACCTGCCCGGCAAGCAGGAACAAATTTGCTCCCGCAAAAATACGAGCCGTTTGATATAGTGATAAACGAATTGATGGTACGCGCTTCCCCTCCTGTGGGTCTTCCCGTAGCCGAATATATCGAACTTTTTAACCGCTCGGGCAGACCGCTTAACCTTTTAAACTGGTCAATCCATATAGGTAACCGGTCTAAAGTCCTTTATGAATATATTCTAAAGCCGGAGGGTTACCTGCTGATAACACACGAAAACAAAGAAGATCTGCTCAGGGAATTCGGAGATGTAATGGGGCTGCCCGGTTTCCCGGTTCTGGCAATGGGCGGACAGACAGTGGTGCTGAGAGACCCTGATGGAATGGTCATATCGGCGGTAAATTACTCTGACAACTGGTATGGCCACAGCCTCAAAGCCTCCGGAGGATGGTCACTCGAACAGATAGATCCGGATAATCCATGTGGCGGGGCCTCCAACTGGACCGCCTCGGCAAGCAGCAGCGGAGGAACTCCGGGAAAAACAAATTCAGTCATCGGCACAAATCCGGACAACTCTGCCCCCAGGCTCGTAAGGGCAACTCTGCGCCATAACGGTAATGTAAGGCTCCATTTCAGCGAACCAATGCATCCCTGGTCAGGCAGGTCGGTAACTTATTATCATGCCGAAGAACTGGGACAGCCATTATCGGCACTCCCGGCTGAACCCTTTTTTGATAAGACAGATCTCTCCTTCTCCGGTAATTTTAAAGAGGGCAGAAATTATACAATCAGCGTTGATGAAAATCTTTTCGATTGTGCCAAAAATTATATCGAGCCCGGCAACAGGGAGACACAATTTACAATTCCTGCTTTCCCTGTCCCTAATGATATTATCATCAACGAGATTCTTTTTAATCCCTTCCCCGGTGGAGTAAATTTCGTTGAACTGGTAAATATTTCCGGTTCCGCATTTGATCTGAAGCATCTCGTTCTGGCAGGGATAACTGATGGACAACCCCATCCGGCATATATAATTGCTCCGGAAGGATACCTGCTGTTTCCCGGCGATTATGTGGTACTGACAACAGACCCGGAAAGGGTCAAAAGCTATTACTATGTGCCGGACCGGTTCGTCTTTGTAACTATGGAACGTATGCCACAAATGAACAACGAAAGCGGAAGGGTGGCAATAACAGACCTCCGGTTTAACATTATAGATGACGTGCAGTATACCTCCTCCATGCACTCACCGTTGCTTTCCGGCACAAAAGGAGTTTCACTGGAGAGAATCAGCTATACAAGACCTTCGGGCGACAGGTCCAACTGGCTCAGCGCCAGTGAAAACATGGGCTTCGCCACCCCGGGATACAAAAATTCGCAGTTCTCAGATCTGCCGGAAGAGTCGTCAAACATACTTAGTGTCGATCCTGAGATCTTTTCGCCCGATAACAGCGGCTATAATGATATTGCCAATATTACCTATAATCTCGGTAAGCCTGGTTACACAGGAAACATAACGGTATACGATTCACGGGGAAGGCTGGTCAGGAGACTCGTCCGCCATGAACTGCTGGGCACTTCCGGCATATGCTCATGGGACGGACGTAATGAGTCCAATGGCCAGGCACGTCTGGGCATATATATCATCGTGATGGAACTTATTCATCCCGATGGTGAAGTAAAGCGCTACCGTGAAACGGTGGTACTTGGAGGCAGATTAAGGCAAAAATAATCAACCATTATCACTAATCAGAAGCTCCTGCTGTAAAACAGTCAACAAAAAGATGAGCAGCCGTTATCACCTGATAAGTAATAGTGTTAAAAGTGTAAAGGTAATGCCGGTATCATAATCCCTGCAGCAGCTCCTTCATGATTACCGTCATATTCGGTTCTGACTGTTCGGCGGCGACCTGCACATCCTCATGGGTTACCTTTACGATCCTGCCGGGCACTCCCAGATCTGTTATTATCGATATGGCAAAACAAGGAAGGCCCATCTGCCGGGCAACGATAATTTCAGGAACGGTCGACATGCCTACTGTATCACCTCCAATAATCCTGAAATACATATACTCTTTAGGCGTTTCGAGAGTCGGACCGGTAACACCCACATAACAGCCCTGGTGAGCCCTTATATTATGCTTCCTTGCAATAGTAAGTGCCCTGGTGATCATTTCATGGTCATAAGGTTCGCTCATATCGGGGAACCGGGGACCAAAATCGTCATGATTTTTACCAATGAGAGGGTTAGGGAGCAGGTTGATATGGTCATTCAGTACCATCAGATCTCCTATCTCATATTCGGGGTTTACGCCACCACTCGCATTTGAAACCAGAAGGTATTTTATTCCGAGATATTTAAGAACTCTCACCGGGAAAGTTACCTCCTGCATCGGATAACCTTCATAATAATGAAACCTCCCCTGCATGGCCACCACCTTTTTCCCTGCCAGCATCCCGAAAATCAACCGTCCCTTGTGCCCCTCCACAGTAGAAACAGGAAAATTCGGGATATCTTCATAATTGAGCGAATGAGCTATCTCAATCTCCCTTACAAGTCCTCCCAGCCCGGTACCCAGTATTATTCCTGCCTGCGGCTCAAAACCAGTTTTATCGTTAACATAGGATATGGTCTTTTTTATTTTTTCCAACATACTCTGTAATTTTATTTTTGAAAGAAGCCCCTGTACCTTCAACAAACTGAATAGTTACAGGGATATAGTACATGTTTTTTTTTATTTCCGGCTCAATATGACCGATCTTTTGAAGACGCATTGCATCTTTTTCTGTTGTCATCACAAATTTACTTTTTTCACCAAGCGAATTCCATGCATTTCCGATCATGTCAATATCTCTCCTGGTGAATTTGTGATGATCCGGAAAAGTAAACTGTTTAATCTTTGGTGAAATACTCCTCAGGTGTTTTTTAAGCGGCCTCGGCGATACAATCCCGGTAACCATCAATATATGCGGTTTCGTTTCTTTTAACTCCTCCCTTTCAGGGAAAGGAAGTCCTTCGCCGAATACCGGAAGGGGATCTCCGTATGAAAAGGATGTGAAATAAAGTGACTGCCAGGGGAAAAGATTAAGTTCCGTCATCATGATCCTTCGCTCAATAGGCTTTATGTCAGGCTGACATTTTGTTACAACAACTATTTCTGCCCGATTTTTTGCAGAAACAAATTCACGTAACCTGCCTGCCGGCAGCAAAGTATCTTTATTAAGCGGCCTGTTGTAATCTACCAGTAATACAGAAAGGCCGGGCCTTACCCACCTGTGCTGAAAAGCATCATCAAGCACAAAGGCTTCAAGTTTCCGGTTATACAGGCAAAGCTTCCTGATTCCCCTTACCCTTTTTTCATCAACAGCGACTTCTACCGAGGGAAATTTCTTCTTGATCTGCAATGGTTCATCGCCAACATCATCTACCCCCGATGCGACGGAGGCAACTACAAAACCGGAAGTTCTTCTCTTATAGCCCCGGCTCAATACAGCAACTCTGAATTGATCCTTTAAAAATGATACTATATGTTCAACATGAGGAGTTTTACCAGTCCCTCCGACTGTAATATTGCCAACTGAAATTACCGGGAAAAGAAACTCCTGCGATTTGAATATCCCCCATTCAAAGCATAGATTTCTTAAAAACACCCCGATCCCGTAAAGAAGGGATAATGGTGAAAGCAGCGCTTTTAATAAAGGATTGACAGGTTGTTGCATACTGCAAATCTTATTTTATAACATCTTTCGCATACTTTTATCTCATCCGGGCAAGACACTTGCATCAATATATATATAGGTCGAAAGGCATCCTGGCCTGTATGCCCTGGTTTTCGATGACGTCTCTCAATGTCTCAAGGTGCCTTTGAAAGGTGCCCGCTCCGTCTCCAAAAAGTTTCAGTTTGACATCTCCTGTAAGACTTTTTAATAGCTCTTCAAACGGATCTTTCTGTACCGGCAGTGATACTATGCGATAGTTTTCAACACCTGATTCTTCAATGGCAACTTCAACTGCACGGTTAAGTCCGCCAAACTCATCAACCAGTCCCAGTTCCATTGCATTGAAACCACTCCAGACCCTGCCCTGGCCTATATCATCAACTCTCTCCACATCCATGCTGCGTCCATCGGCAACCCTTTCTGTAAACACCCTGTAAACATCTTCAACACCCTCCTGGAGGATATCCCTTTCAGCGGGTGTCATAGGACGGTATAAACTGCCTATGTCAGCAAACTCATTAGTCTTCGCCACATCTACCGTTATCCCGATCTTATCGTTCAGAAACCCGCTGGCATCAAGAAGAAGACCGAATACTCCGATAGATCCCGTAATGGTTTGGCGACTGGCTATTATGCGGGTGGCAGGAGCGGCAATATAGTATCCGCCCGATGCTGCCACATCTCCCATAGAAACTATAACCGGTTTCTCTTTAGCTGCAAGCTCAACCTCCCGCCAGATAATTTCAGATGCCAGTGCACTCCCACCCGGAGAGTTCACCCTGAAAACTATTGCCTTATAGGTCGTGTCACGCCGTGCCTCCCTGATGGCACGGGATATCCTGTCAGAGCCAATAGTAAGCTCACTCCCTTCACCCGTGCCAATGGTTCCTTCTGCAAATACAATAGCAATCTTGTCACGCGGTAACCCGCGAAATTCCCTTGGCATGGGGACTTTTGTATATTGGGCATTATTAACCGATTTGATATCATCCTCCTCATCAATACCGGCAAGTTCCTTGAGCTTTGACAATACCTGGTCCCTGTACATCACCTCATCCACCAGTCCGTGCTCCACAGCCGTCTCGCTGCTTCGAACCAGCAGGTTCCCGGCTATCCTGTCAAGCTCTTCCACCGTAAGGTTACGGGAATCAGATACTCCCTCCAGAATTACCTGCCAGATGGAACCCAGATAGCTCATTACCTGCTCGCGGCTCTCCTCACTCATTTCCTCGTTCATGAAAGGCTCAACAGCCGATTTGAATTTGCCGTGCCTCAATATTTGGGGTTCCAGCCCCAGCTTTTCAAGAGCACCTTTGTAGAACATAACCTCCGACCGGAGACCTGTCCACTGGACCAGCCCGGTTGGGGTCAGGTAAAGGTGATCGGCTACCGAGGCAAGGTAATAGGCAGACTGAGTGTAATTGTCGGCACTGGCAAGAATGAATTTGCCCGACTCCCGGAAATCAAGAAGGGCTTCCCGAATCTCACCAAGGGTTGATATTCCTGCCTGAGGCATGGATATTTCCAGAAAAATGCCCTTAATGTTGTCATCTTGTTTGGCTTTCTTGATATTCTCCAGAATATCATTGAGTCCGAGACGCGAAGTCGGTCGCATGCTCAGGAAATCAAAATCGTCAAAAGGATTTTTTGATGCCCTGTCAACTATAGGCTGGTCCAGCTTCATGTGGAATACAGTGTTGGGTTTCACATCAACAACCTTATCGGCCGATGATATCATAACACCTATAATGCCCATAAATATAAAAACCACGAGCAAAAGGCCTATAAGCACTCCAAGAACGGAGGCAAGCAAAAATTTTAAAAAACTCTTCATACTGATATTATTATTGTTAACATTATGGACTATACCTCTCCGGCTAAAACTCATAACCGGCTGTAATAAATTTCTTTGCCATCAGGAATCTGCTGCCTTTAACAAAAAGCAGTAAATTACCCGGGGCCGTATAACCCGGTATTACAAGAGTATAAAAGTAAAATAAAAATCGGAGGTATCCCTTATTGTTTATCTGATTTTTGGAATCTATCTTTGCCCCTTCCAGTAGTCTTAACTTCAGATAATTGAATAATGGCCGGAATATACCTGATTCTTGGCGGTAACATAGGCGACAGAGCCTCATTGCTTGAGTTGGCCTGCAAAAAAATTGCCGGGATGGTAGGTAAAATAGAAAAAGTATCTTCCGTATATGAAACGGAGCCCTGGGGATTCGTGCATGAAACTCCTTTTTTGAACCAAATCATCAAAGCACGAACAAAGCTTAAGCCGGCTGAAGCTTTGAGAAAAATAATTGATATTGAGAAGCAACTGGGCAGGGAGCGTGAAGGACAGCAGTTCACTGCAAGGACTATTGATATCGATATTCTTTTTTACAACGACATGATAATAGATACTGAAGATCTCAAGATACCCCACCCGCGTCTTCATCAGCGACGGTTTGTTCTCGAACCCCTGGCAGAAATTGACAGGGGACTTATACACCCAGTCCTGAAAAAGACTATCGCCCTGCTGTTGTCAGAGTGCACCGATACACTGAAGGTCAGGAGGCTTAAAAATAAAACGCTGCCAGAGTATTAATTCAGCTTTTGCCACCGAAAGCAAGATCACCGGCATCACCAAGTCCGGGAACTATATAACCTCTTACTGTAAGCTCGTCATCTACGGCACCAGCCCAGATAGTGATCCTTTTTGGCGGAAGATGTTTGTTAAGGTAGGATATCCCTTCCCTGCTGGCAATAATTGAAACAATGTGAGTGTGGGCCGGAATACCCTTTGAAAGCAACGCCTTGTATGCAAGAACAATTGATGACCCTGAGGCAAGCATCGGGTCGGTAAGGATGAGAATTTTTCCTTTCAGCCCGGGTGATGAAAGATGCTCAAACTTAATGTCAAATGAACCATCTTTGTGGTATTTCCTGTAGGCTGATATAAATGCATTACCCGCATTGTCGAAATAATTGAGGAACCCCTGCTGGAAAGGCAGTCCTGCACGCAAAATCGTTGCAAGAACGGGAGATTCGTCGGGCAGGTTCATGCAGGCTATTCCCAGGGGTGTCTGTATATCCTTTTCCATATAATTAAGCTCCTTGCTTATCTCGTAGGCAAAGATCTCTCCTATCCGTTCAAGGTTCCTGCGGAACCGCAACCTGTCACACTGTATCTTTTCGTCGCGGATCTCGGCAATGAACTGGCTGAGTATAGAATTATTTTCTCCCAGGTTAATCAGCATAGCTTTCAGCAAATTTATTGCTAAAGATAATTTTTTTTTACCAACACTACAAGAGTCCCTCATCGGCAAAACTAAAGTAATCACGATCGGCCAGAATAATATGATCGAGAACCTTTAAATCCATCATCTTTGCGGCTTCATTCATTTTTTTTGTAATATCCATATCTGCACGGCTGGGCTTCAGGTTTCCTGACGGATGGTTATGACACAAAACGATTGAAGATGCTGTTCTGAGAATAGCATTTTTCAATATCATCCTTATGTCGGTCACCGTGCCTGAAATCCCGCCCTGACTGGTACGTATAGCCTCGATAAGTCGGTTTGACCGGTTCAGGAGCAGAATCCAGAACTCCTCATGCATCAAATCGCCAACAATTGGCTCCATAATAGCAAAAGCATCTCTGCTGCTTTGAATAACGGGCTGTACCGGGGTATCCTCATCTTTCCTCCTCCGGCCAATCTCAAGAGCAGCTGTAATCGAAACTGCCTTTGCCTCACCAATACCCCTGAACTGCATAAGCTCTCTTACCGATTGTTTGCCAAGGCGGTTGATGCTGTTACCGCAAGAACCCAGCATCCGCCTGGCCAGCTCAACGGCGGTCTCATCGCGGTTACCAGATCCGATTAGAATGGCAATGAGCTCTGCATCACTTAGAAGCGAACATCCGCCAGATAACAGCTTCTCCCGGGGCCTG
Organism: Bacteroidales bacterium; assembly: GCA_007120695.1. Lineage (GTDB taxonomy): Bacteria > Bacteroidota > Bacteroidia > Bacteroidales > PUMT01 > PXAP01. The sequence goes on from SKND01000321.1 coordinate 18,877, forward strand.
TCATCCTCAGCCCAGTTCTTGATACTTAATTTTTTTGTTTCTTCCATCTTTTTCTCAGGTTGGTTTCTATATTTAAGTTAAGAAAAAAAAATAAATATTCATAGAAAACTGACCTTCATGTTCAGAATATAACATTTAGTTTTATAACAGATCAACAGAATGCTTAATCTTACAGCAGATCCACATGTAATGCGTATGCTTGCACAGCCTCCATATAAAAAAGCTACAGTTTTTCGGCAGGACCGGTAAAGAAATTCCTTATTGTGGCAAAGAGAACAGGTAGCGGATTAAATAGAACAGGTAGCGGATTGAATAGAACAGGTAGCGGATAATCAGGTTATATATTAAAAAAGCCGTTTTCATCTGAAAACGGCTCGTTAAATCTTAATTGGCAACCACAATCAAAGGCTGTTCACATGTCTTTTAAGACCCGATTTGAGGTTTGCTGCCTTATTTTTGTGTATGATATTCTTTTTGGCAAGCTTGTCAAGCATAGAAGTAACATTCGGCAACATGCCTTCTGCCTCCTCTTTTGCTGTTGCTGCACGCAGTTTTCTTACGGCACTACGGGTACTCTTTGCATAATACCTGTTTTCCACTGTTCTTTTCACGCTTTGCCTTGCTCTTTTCGCTGCTGACGGATGATTTGCCATTATAATATTATATTATTAAAGTTTTTGCAGTCCGTAGGGGAATCGAACCCCTGTTACCAGGATGAAAACCTGGCGTCCTAACCCCTAGACGAACGGACCGTTTTTCTTAAATCGGATTGCAAAGATATATTTTTTTTTATTCCTGCAAAAACATTTTGCGAAAACAGGTCAAAAACTGTTGTTAAAAAATATTATATCTGGATAAAATAATGGTTTTCGATCTTTCTAACCTAACTCAATCCCCAAACTCAGAAATTTTTTTTTGTCTTTGAACTTTGGAGATAAAATTTCTTTCACCACAAAAACACCAATATGCTGAATTATTTATATAATGTGAATTATTATGAATTAAAAAGGCTGAAAGGAAATTTGCGAGGTTATAACTACCGGCCGACAGGGAAGCGGTAGGATAAATAAAAGTCAAAACCACCGGTACTCCTGGTTGTAGCCAAACCAAATCCCGGTATATACCGCTCTTCCATGTACTTGTCGCCTTTGTCAAAAAACAGCAGTTTCCCCCGCAAATTCCAGCCAAGGTAAACATTGGTAAATATCTCCGTTTTGAGAACTACCAGTACCTCTGCCCATTGCCTGAAAAAGGTGTCTCCTGCCAGTTCGCCTCTGTATTCTCCCCAGTAATCCGGTTCAACAGTAACCAGGGACGCCTCCCTGTCGTAAAGTGCAAAGCCCAGGCGGGCCCCCACCCCTATCACATCATTGAACTGCCTGTAAAAATTCCTGTCCCCGCCAACACGTAAATACATACCCCACTCCTTTAGCTGATAGCCGGGCTCACCAAGATCCCGCATTGAAAATCCGGCTTCTGCTACTGCAAAATACTCATGGTCTATGTTAAAATCAGCCATAGCCTCCATGCCAAACCTGGATGGCTCTGCATAAGTCCATAACGGCTTCGAAATATTGACGCCTATTCTCAAACCCGGGAA
>SKND01000250.1 GCA_007120695.1 Bacteroidales bacterium
ATGCACTGGATCTGATAACATCTCATGGGTTTTATGTAGGGAGCATGGAAGCCGGGCGATGGTACGGACCCCACAGCAACAGGGCAAACAATATCCTGAGAAAAGCAAAACCGGGATTGCATTCGTGGACCACCTCATCGGCCTGGTGTGTGAAAAATGACCGCATGGTTATAGACAATGAAATCGTAAGGAGATATATCACCAATGCTCATTTTATCATGGAGATTTATAGTAATATTTATGAAGCGCAGGTTAATGGTTATATTCCCTGGGCCTTAATTCAGAGAGCTTCTCAGTGGGTACGTCCTGATCCTAATCCCGGTTGTGCGATCAGGGTCTATGATGACGGGACCTGGGAAATCCGCAAAGGATACTATTATTACAGGCAGGTAACAAGTGCGGGAAGAAAAGGGATGCATGTAGTCAGCACTACCTCAATGGATTCAAGGTTAAGCGTTATCGGGTTCAGCGGCAGGGATACCGAACATCCCGATGCATTTGTCCTTGCCAATTCCGGAACTGAAGATATGGAGGTCAGGTTCAGCATAAAGGATTCACGTCATGAGAAATTCGAGGCCTACCGAACAAGTGGAAGTGACATATATGAATATACCGAGACTGCAATATACAGTTCAGAGGGTGACAACTATACCGGCATAGGAACTTTTACGCTGGATAGTGACACACTGATATATTATGCTCCGGCTAATTCAGTTACTACTTTCCTGGGTAAATAATTAACTGGTATATGGTAATTACAGAATAATCATCAGTGCTTAATCCAGAACCTTTACAATTGCCACATATGAGCGGTGGTTGCCAGGAGCAAGAGTTATGATCCGCTGAGGACCCCACCAGTCGGTGCCGTCAAAATTATCCCACACAGGCTCTATAATCTCTTCTTCGCTCCATGTCAGTGAGGCTATATCCAGCCATTTTACCGATACCCTTTTGGCGTACATCCATGGGTCCAGGTGAACGGTTGCCCTGCCTCCCGGGAAATAAACGGCGTAAGCCTTGCCCATATCAGCCAGGCAATAGGAATCAACGGAATTCCCTACCGTTTCGAAAGCTTCATATGGTTCGGCATTAAAGATATCGAACTCATCAAGAAACATGTTCACTGCAAGCAGTGTCTGCTGGGCCCTTTCGGAGATACCGATGCCCCATCCCCAGGTGCCGCCAGCTCTCAATGCCGGCCTGTGAAAACGTGTTGATGCCGCTCCGCCGAACACATTTCTCCAGAAACGCTCAACTGCCTCTTTTTCCGTCCCTGCCGCTGTATTTAACCCGACTCCCTGACCATAAACCTTAACATTGTTGATTGGCATCGGACCCTCATCACTCATTGATATCATTTTTCTCCAGAACAGGAGATTTTCCCAATGTTTCTTCCCGACCGGTCCCAGGGCATCCTGGTTATTCTGTGAAACCTCTGCAAAGGAGAATAAGTCTCTGTATGCCATTACACGGCGTACCGATGTGCCGGGAGCAAACAACATAGTGGTTACATGAATATCTCTGCCCTGTTCCGCTGCAGCATCCTTTATGTATGCAGCCCAGTAGTTATCCCACTCAATTCCCAGGCCGCTTTCATTTCCAATATTGTAAATGATGTGGTCATACTGAGCTGATATGGAAATCAGCTGGTCAATGTACCGGTGCTGATAATCAAGGGCCTCTTTGTTTCCGAGGGAAAGTGAACCTCCGTAATAGTCCCATGCATTTGAGATTGTTCCTGGCTCCCAGTTGATATTATTTTCAGGATTAAGGGGATGAATGGCAAATCGGCCATAAACACCATCTCCCGAAAGATCGAACCAGTCCCACAACGTCAGATGGACAATTATACCCCTTTCCCTGGTTTGGTCAAGGAAGAATCTCAGCTTTTCCCAATAGGTCTCATTCCATTGGTTAAGATCATAAAGTCCGTCTTCAACCTCTATCGGTGCGAATGTGTCACCCTCATTTCTGTCACTCATTGTGTTACGTACGTAATTCCCGCCAACTGATTCGATAAGGTTGAGCTGGTTAATCAGTACATCACCTGTCCACTGCCACAGGTTGTCGCGATCGCTGGCACCAATCAGCATGATTGGTTCACCTTTGTATTCCCAGTACCATCGATTATTTCGGTAGGGTTGTATTGGGCTTTCAGTAACAAATTCATTTGTTCCAACAGCATTTGTCTCACTTGCTGCCGGTTTCACCGGATTATTGTTTGCTGCTGCGATATTTTGAACTGAGAACCAGAAGAAAACAGAGGTGCATATCACCACCACTTTCAAGGAAGTTATTATCTTCATTGTACTGTGTTTTTATGGTTAAGAATTAATTTGTCTGAAATCTATTTCACGGTCTTTCTGCTATCACATAGTTATCCATTGTGATAAAAAAGTCGTTTATGATTCCGTAAATATCAAACCATTCCCAGATGGTGATCTTACGCATGTTATCCGGCCGTTCAACCCATTGTCCGTCGATATAAATTGGTGCCGGATGCTCAAAGCTTTCTGCCCAGTCAGGATTTTTTACTACTGCAACTGCAGCCTGGTCAAAAAGCGGCCTGCTTGGAGGGTTGCCCCACATACCGTACATTTCGAAAAGGTTTGCCGAATAATCGCCCCATGTAAAGAACTCACCCCCGTGACGGCCGGTAACAGGTTCGGAAATGCGCGGACCCTTGCCAGGCATCCTGTGCAGGATCTGAGCCTGGGTAACTTTAACTGCATCGGTGCCCGAGGGGTCGCCGTAGCGCACTGTCACCATCTCGAAAGGAACATCAACATCAAGAATATAATTCATTGACGGCACGTCCCAGTTCTGGTTATGCTCTCCAGGCCTGGGATAGTTTGATCCGAGCCATACAATTCTTATGTTCTCTGCAATGGCAGGCTCTTTTAGAAGTGCCAGTGCAATGTTTGTAAGCTTTCCTACTGGCAGCAGTATCAGTTCCTGGTCGCGCTCCTTAAGAGCCTGTTCAATAATGAAGTTAACGGCCTCATGTCCGTCAAAGTCGGGCTGATCTATGTAATCCTTAATTTCTTCAAATGAGCCCTGGACTCCTGTAAGCAGCGGTATATCATTAAAAACACCACAAAGCCGCATTACCCTCTCTGCCTCGTCGTAATGATCACTTACCGGCGAGTATGTCACACCGTCAACCGGGCTGCTTGTTGCATTTACGGTTACTCCTTCAACGGCAAAAACATCGCCGCTAAAAAGCAGGTAAGCCAGCGCATGCTGGTCGTCTATCTCGTTATCGGCATCGGTGTCAAAGATCACATGATGACGGAATGTTGTCTCTTCAGCGGGTGTCTCAGTCGTCTGGCAGCCGGAGATGGCCATCACAGCTATCGCGACCAGTAAAATTAACGGTATAGCATTACCTTTGGAAAAAGCTACTTTGAATTTCATAATTTGTTTTTTCATAATCTTTATCCTTTTTTGGGTTGTATATCTGTTTAATTCACTTAATCAGTGCGATCCACTGGCCTCTGCCGGGAGTTGTTACCTCAATTGTTCCTTCAGCCCGGACAACAATCTCATCTGACCATTTGCTGTTGGTTATGTCAAGCCACTGCAGAGAAAAGATTCTTTCCTGTTCAATGCCCGGATCCAGTCCTGCCGAACCACCGTCGGGGAAATATATGGCATATTGACTGTCCGGTATAAATGAGAGGTAAGCTTCATTTTCTTCCCTGTTCGTCAGGAGGAAACTTTCCGGATCTGGTTTTGACATGAATATGTCAAAGCTTTCGAGGAACATCCCGGCACTGCGGATCTGCGTCTGCGACAGCTCGCTCAAACCCGCCCCGTAATATCCGGGTACCTTCCCCGGCCGGTGAAAACGTGCAGAGGCACAGCCTCCCAGGATGTTTCTCCAGAACTTATCTGCACCCTCTGTTAGTCCCCCGCCATGTATGTCCCCACCGTATATCTTGACATTATTCATGGGCCTCGGAGGATTAGTTATGAGTTCGCGTGCTGACTGCATGTTGTTCCAGTGGATCTGCCCTGGCTGGTGGTTATTCTGCGATATATCCGTAAAAGAGTAAAGACCGGGATTGTCAAAAGTGCGTTTGTGTGCAGAATTGCTCAGGTCCCAGTGGTTCCACATCTCGGTCACCTCTATATTTATGCCTTTATTTTTGGCCCTGTCACGGATAAAAGTTGCCCAGTAACGGCTCCATTCTTCCGTTGCATCACTCTCATTGCTGATGCAATAGAGAATGTGATCATATTTAAGTGTAATTGAGAGAAGCTTGTCAACGAATTTTTCCTGGTAGGAGAGGACCACCGGCACACTGTCAAGTTCCGGTATCGTACGGAATATGGGATGGCCATACCATTGCATGGTATCAAGACCGGTCTCTTCGGCACTGTAGTTAATATTGTTTTTGGGATTGTACGGATTTTCCGACCAGCCAAATGCCAAATAATTCGGCTGGCGGTCGCCACTGTAATCCCAGCGGTCCCATATCTCCATCTGCACAATTACATCCCGTCTGGCAGTCATGTCAAGAAATTGTTCCAAACGGTACCAGTAACTCTCATTGAATTTTTCGAGGTCATAAAGTCCGCTCTCCTGATCAAGCTGAAAAGGGTAGATATTGTTGTCGTTGAAATAGATGCTTGTGCTGTCTTTCCGGTCCCTGCTCGACATTGTGTTCCTGACATAGTTTCCTCCCACTGAGACAAGCAGGTCCAGGTGAGCTTCCAGTCCGTCGGGTTCCATATTAGGATGGTTGAAGAGGTTATCCTGGTCTGTACCCCCCAATAGCATTACAGGTTCCCCCTTGTATTGCCAGTATCGTGTATTCTCTGACCATGGCTTTATCCTGTCAGCTTCACGGTTTTTATCTGCACGTTTTTTCTGGTGTATCAGTTTGCATGAAGACAATGCCGGGGCAGTTAATACAATAATCACGATAATAGACAGAATTCCGGGAAGCTTCATTTTAATTGACTTTTTCACTTCAATATATTATTCGTTTCACGTATTAATATTTTATTGATCTAAGGTAACATAGAACACCCGTGCAATAATCATTAGTATTTGCAAAACCATTTATATGGTTGTTTCATATGCTACTGCTTCATTAAAAGGTCAAGCAGCTTCCTGTCCAGTTGATATCCGTACCAGTCCTCATAATCCACATCACCACGGCCGGAGTTCAATATACCGAAACTTCCCCTGAATTCCCAGAGGCCGAAACCAATTCCGTTCTCAGTGAAAATGTCGAGTGTGTCAGAGAACCAGGCGAGGAAGACATCGTGCGGGGTTTGGTTGTAGCATCCCAGCTCGCCGCAATGCACACCTATACCCTGCTTTACGATTTCTATCCACGGCGCATAATGCTCTTCCAGCATCTCGCGGCTAAAGTACCGGTCGCCCACCTGGCCCGGCCATTTGGGCTCGGGAAGTGCATCAATATCGGCAAATGCCCAGGGCGCCCTGTAGTGTGATATCTGGGCCGGGAAATACCCCCTGTTGCTCTTTGCAATACCCAGATCCAGCAGTTCGGGAACTACCGTAGTGCCCACATTATTGCCACCGGCAATCACCAGGTGGTCGGGATTCTGGCTTCGGATTGCATCTGTTGCACCCTTGGCCACTCGCCTGTAAGCGTCGCCGGGGATGGCTCTTGCAGGTGAATGCTGATCATTCGGGTCATCTCGCATGGCGGGCTCGTTCACCAGGTCGAAGCTAACCTTGTCGCGCGACATATTTTTGTATCGCCGTGCCCACATCTCCCAGTGAAAACTGAAGGCCTCCTGCGCCTCCTCATCCAGCCAGAGGTTATATGGTTCCCAGAAACCGGCATTGATACAGTATCCTGGCGCCCGGTGCAGGTTCAGGCTCACATGCATATTGTATTTATGGGCCATGGCCACCAGCTCATCGATCTTTTCAACAGCCTCTTCATTGATATTGTAAACTTCATCGGGTGTTATATTCCTGCTCCGGTCAAATTCAACATAGTACGGGTAAGCCATGGGTATCCTTACAAAATCGAATCCCCAGTCCCTCATCCACCGGAAATAATCCTCCTTTGTCGGGGCCCTTTGCCTTGCAGGATCCGGTCCGAAGAAATCGAGAAGGTTAAAACCTCTCCATCGGGGAATGCTGTTTACCGGGCCTCTTTCATTTGCTCCAAGCAGGGATGTTCCTGCCAGGCCTACTCCGGCCGCCATCAGTCCTGTTTTTTTGATAAAATCCCTGCGGGTGATTTCTTCTCTATTGGCCATAATTATTTAATTTTATTATTATTCTATTATATCGTTAATGTGGGTCCTATCGCTTATGGTATGTTTAAGCTGTGATTTTTTTCCGGCCGGTATTTTAACTAATAATAGGTTTGAGGCCCCGGATCAGTATCAGAGTAGACAATCAGTGAACTGAGGTTAACCTGGTACCCGGAGGGGATATCACGGGCCACAAGCCTGATCTCATGGCCGGCCTCCGGCAGCTCATAATTCCAGTAAACCTCATGCTTCCGCCGGCGGAATTCCGTTGGCATAACAACTGTTTCA
>SKND01000366.1 GCA_007120695.1 Bacteroidales bacterium
AGTGCAGGTGATATATTCTCCGGAAATCCAATGGTAGATTACTTTGATCCTCCCGGATACCCCCAGATCGATCTTATGAACCGGCTGGGATACAATCTGAACACAATAGGTAATCATGAATTTGATTATGGAATCGAAGTGCTAAAGGACCGGATGGCACAGGCAGATTTTCCATTTATCCTTGCCAATCTCGATACAGAGGGTTCGGATCTTCCTCAACCAGATCCTTACCACATTCTCAGAGCCGGAAGAAGAACAATTGCATTTCTGGGACTGGTACAGCTGAACCATATGGGAATTCCTTCAGCACACCCTGATAACCTGAAAGGAATCGAGTTTTTTTCCCCGGTCGAAACGGCATCACGTTTTGAATTTCTGACCGGCAAGGCTGATGCTGTTATCGGGCTCACTCATCACGGGTTCAGATCAGACACCCTGATGGCTTCACTATATCCGTGGTTTGATGTGATAATAGGCGGACACAGCCACACTTTAACACTGAATCCTATGTTACACAACGATGTTCTTGTAACACAGGCAGGATCAAATCTTGATTATGTGGGTAAGGTTACCCTCCTTTTCAGGGGGCGGGAACTGGTTGAGAAGAGGGGTGAAATGATAAATCTGGGTGCTATCGAGGGCCGCGATGAGTTGCTGGCTGCACTTGTTGATGAGTATGCAGGAAATCCTGTACTCAACCGGGTTATTGGTCGCATGAATCGCCCCCTGGTCGGCAAACCGGATCTGGGTTGCTTTATAACCGATGCATACAGAGAGCATGGTAATTATGACTTTGCCTTTCAAAATTACGGAGGGATAAGGGTCGACAGCCTTACCGGAGAAATACGTATAAGCGATATTTTAAGGATGGATCCTTTCGGCAATGAGCTGGTAAGTATGGAGGTTACTTACAGCGAATTGCAAAACCTTATTGGTAACAGCCTTTCAGGAAACAATTATCCATCTGTGCAGATTTCAGGCGGAAGGATTGAGGTTCATCTTAACGGAGAGGGTACTTTACAGGAGGTGAAAATATTCAATCAAAGTGATGACGAACTTTCAACGGGTAATCGTTACCAGGTTGCAATGCCCAGTTACATAGCAAGTGCATTCAATTTTGAAAGGGAGGATCAGGGCTACGGAACAGGCATCATTACCGCCCAGGTACTTATTGATCAAATTACCAGATTGCAGGATATCGACTATTCAGGAAGTCAGCGCACATCTGTTATAAGGGCAGAGGGCAAGTAAAATATTAACCGGCAAAACCGTTATGCATACAAAGGTCAAAACAACATATATGGAGCTCCGTAATCATGAAGAGTTCAAGCCTAAAAATGGATTCCGGCAGAGGCTGGAGGTAAGAGAGGTTGATAATGATGCATACCTGAATTTTGTATTGTTCGCTGGGGTGGGCCTTCCATGGAGATGGAGCAGCAGGCTCCGGTGGACTCCGGACGAGTGGGCGGAATATTTTTCTTCGCAACAGGTTTTTACCTGGCTTGGCTTTGAGAGCAAGAAGCTTATCGGTTATTTTGAAATTGAATTTGACCGGCAAATGGATGCCGAGATCAAATTTTTCGGTGTATTCCCTGGTTATATGGGCCGCGGACTCGGTGGAATGTTGTTGTCCTACGCCATTGAGTGTGCCTGGTCCAGGGGTGCGAAGCGAGTATGGCTGCATACCTGCTCAAACGATTCGGAAGCAGCCATTGGTAATTACCTGGCGAGAGGATTCAGGGTATTTAAAGTAGAGGAGAAATCTGAACATGTGCCGGGAACCTCTGAACTTATTGATCTTTCTGCAAAATTTTTCGAGAACTATATAAAAAAATATTCTCCTGACGAGCGACCATAATTAGTAGAAGCTTTTCTCCTGACGAGCGACCATAATTAGTAGAAGCTTTTCTCCTGACGAGCGACAATAATGAATAAAGGTTTTTCTCCCCACAAGCGACAATAATGAATATTTACATCTCCCTCACAAAGGGCGTTATTAATAGTTCCCCCCAGTTACAAACCCTGGTATTTGATTCCGTGTAACATAATTGCACAGTTCCTGTGATATTTTTATATTTTTACTACCTTCGAACCACTAATATTTCAAACAAACCCTATGTTTGATTTCAAAAAGCGCGATACACCGGAGGAGGTTTTCAGGCAATCCGGGGCAATAATAAGGAGTCCGGGTTTCAGTATACTGCTCGATGATATTCCCAATATGATCATCATTCTTAACCGGAACAGGCAGATTGTCTATATGAACAGGAAGTTTTCCGACACCATATACAAAAACAGGGGTAATGGTGTTAATGGGATGAGGCCCGGAGAATGCTTACGGTGCATACATGCCGCTGATTCGGAATACGGTTGCGGTAGTACAGATTTTTGCCGGGTGTGCGGGTTCGCAAATGCCATAAATAAAAGTTCAGGAGGCTCAAGCGCTACCGGAGAGTGTAATATTACACTTCTTCACGGAGAAACGCTTACTTTCAGGATTCATACACGCCCGTTTGAACATCAGGGTGAAAGGTATATTTTTGCTTACATGCAGGATATAAGCGACTATAAGACCCGCGAGATGCTTGAAAATATCTTTCTGCATGATATAAATAATTCTATAACTGCTCTTAATGGGTTGAATGAGATGATGGATGAACTGCCATTTACTGAGACCAGAAGCATTATCAACGATCTGTCACTAAGACTTACTGATGAAGTTCACTCCTACCGGCTCATAACTGAAGCCGAAAATCACTTGCTTTCAGTAATTGTAGCCGAAGTAGCTATTGACGATCTGATTGAAAATGTTATAAAATCGCTTACCAATAACAGGTATCACAGGAACAGAAGAATACGACATGAGAAGCAGGGTTTTGTTATCCAGACAGATGAAACATTATTGAGGAGGGTGTTGATAAACGCCATAAAAAATGCACTTGAGGCCTCCACAGACGATCATGAGGTGGTTGTTTTTTCCACGAACGGCATAAGTAATAATTTTTACAACATCAGCGTGAGAAGTTATCCTATTATTCCCAGGGATGTCCAGCTCCAGCTTTTCCAGCGTGCATACTCAACCAAAGGCCCCGGAAGGGGTTGGGGTACATATAGTATACGGCTGCTGACAGAAAGATATCTCGGTGGAAAGATCAGCTTTATTTCAAATGAAAAACAGAGGACGATTTTTACAATTAGTATTCCCGATCTGGATAATGGCTGATCCGGCACCAGTAATATAGTAGCCCGCTGTATGGCATAATTGATATTAAACCATTAATGTGCACTGTCGCAATGATCAATTTTCAAAAATTATGGCAGAAAACAACAAAGGCAGAGGTCCGGCGAATGGTGATCCCGGAAAAAATGAGCAAAAAAATCATGACACTTCCGGTCTGAAGGATAATGATAATCTGATAGGGAGCGGATCAAAAGGGATACTCAGGTGGATTGAGGTAATGGGAAACAAGCTTCCTCATCCATTCTGGATGTTTCTGTGGATTTGTATTTTTATAGTTGTCCTAAGCGGCGTTACATCTTTGTTAGGTGTAAATGCAACTGATCCGGCTACAGGCATCCGCGTGGATGCACAAAATCTTATTTCAGGCGAGGGACTCAGACGGTTTATTGAGGAGATGGTGACTAACTTTGCACATTTTGCACCTTTCGGACTGGTTTTGGTGATGCTGATGGGCGTATCAATTGCCGAGCGGAGCGGATTACTAACGGTTGTTTTGCGCACAGTGGCTTTCTCTGTTCCCAAACAAATTGTATTACCGGTCATCTTTATTATAGGAGCATGCGGGAACATCGGGTCTGATGCAGGTATAGTGATTGTGCCGCCTATAGCTGCGCTGATCTTTGCGCAGATGGGACTGAACCCGATTGCAGGATTGATTGCCGGCTATGCAGGAGCTACGGCCGGATTTACCGCTAATTTTTTCATAGCCGGGACCGATGTTCTGCTTGCCGGAATAAGTTCTGAGATCACAAGCCAGATGGCAGGGGTTGATGAGGTAAGTGCCACGGCAAACTGGTACTTTATGATTGCTTCAACACTGCTGCTCGGGGCAGGTGGTGCTTTCATTGCAAAAAGATATACCATACCCGCATGCAACAGGTTTGAATTTTCAGGTTCTGACATAACCGAAACCGGGACAGGCAAGCTGACTGACACGGAAAGAAAGGGCCTTCGCAGGGCAGGGTTATCACTTCTGGCCTATATAATTCTGATTACACTGCTTGTAGTCCCCGAAAGTGCACCTTTGCGTAACCAGGAAACGGGTGGAATTGTTCCTTCGCCCTTTTTGAGGGGACTAATTCCTATACTCTTCTTTTTCTTTGCAATTCCCGGATATTTCTACGGCAAAACAACCGGTGTGATCAAAGAACCCAACGATATACTTAAGCAGATGGAACACGGCATGAAGGAGTTGTCAGGATACATCGTCCTTATGCTTGTGGTTGCCCAGTTCATAAATCTGTTCAGCTGGTCAAACCTCGACACCATACTTGCCATCACCGGTGCCGAATTCCTGCAGGCCACAGGTCTTACCGGTCCTGTAATGTTCACCATCTTTATGATCCTGATTGCCGTTTTGAACATTTTCCTGGGTAGCGGTTCTGCCAAATGGGCCATATTTGCACCTATATTCATACCTATGCTGGCGCAGCTTGGCTACAGTCCTGCATTTGTTCAGCTGATGTACCGGGTCGGCGACTCAATAACAAATTGCATGTCGCCGCTTTATGTATATTTTCCTTTGCTGCTGGGATGGATCCACAAATATAATAAGCGGATCGGTATTGGAACCATTGTATCTCTGCTGGTACCTTATGCGGTTATTCTTTTTATTATGTGGGTAATATTGCTATTTGTATGGTACGGGTTCAACATTCCCATAGGAGTAGGAGAGACAATACATATAACGCAATAAATATTCAGGGATAAAGAGGGGACTGTCAATTTTATTTATCATCAACAAACTGGTAGCATCTGACCCAGTCGATATCCATGCTGGTGGGCAGTCCGTTATCTCCACCTTCGCTGTCAACTCCTGAACTGAAAAGTATATACATAGGTTCCTGCGGAACCTCGTCATGATCTATCCTTACCACTGTATCGTTTATTTTCCATACGAGCCTGTCCGGGTACCATTCTAACCGGTAAATAAAATAACCCTTTGAAAAGTCAAGTCCTCCAATATTGTCAGAATTACGCCTTATATTCCCGTCATGACTTTTATCCTCAACATAGGTGTTGGATTCAATCCTTCTTTTTTGGTTACCCGAGAATCTGAAGATATCAATATGCGGTACCATTTTGTCAGATAACATCCAGAATGCATGGAATACTGAAGGAGACCGGTGCATCCTTATCTTCGCTTCAAAAGTCCCGTACATTTGCCTGAAACTCTCTCCGGTATTTATCATCCCTGATGTATACCCGAACTCCTTTGGAAAAAACCCTATTGCAGGATCCCATGCCTTGCCCGTGACCTCTTCCTTCCTTGTGTAAAGCCTGAGAGTATTGTCTTTTATCTCAAGATTATCTCCTTCGGTGTAATAGTGCAGGTCAGAGGCCAGAGAATAACTCTCTTTTAACAGGTGCTTGCCCCAGTAAAAAGAGGTGAGCCACTTGCTTTTATCTATTTCGCTTCCTGTAAAATCATCAGAGAAAACCAGCTTCCATTTTTTGATTTCGTCAAACTTTGCAGAACCTTTAAGCTTGAAATACCATTTCAGTCTCGGAGATTTTTTTAGTTCCCTGTATTCTGTAAGTTGCTCGTATTCTGGTGATTTTTTGAATTTGTCGCGTGACTCCATATAAGCTTTCGTCTCCCTGAATTCATCAGATTCAATGTATTTCTCAAGCCTGTCAAATTTCTCAAGCTGCTGAGATCCGTGAAGTTTGCGGAAATGTTTAAGGTCTTTGGATTTGCTCAGTTTGTAGTATGCCTTAATACCGGGCGACTTTCGCAGAGTATTTAGCTCGGTATCCTTTTTTCCTTTATCGGCTTCAAGTTTCCGGACCTCTTCCGACCCGTCAAAATTCAGAAAATCGGCAAAATACTTCGAAGTAATGAACCTGAAATACCCCTTGAATTCGGGCGATTTTTCCATCGACTTATACTCCTGGAGGCTTAAATAGGCATCAGTGTTTTTAAAGCGCTGACTACTGATCAATTTTTTCCGGTCTTTGAAATCCTGTGAAGTCACCAGCTCTTCCAGTTCAATATAACGCTGAGGTTCACCTGATTCTTCATACTTCAGGAACTCTTCATACTCCTTTTTCAGGTCCATATCACGGGCTTCTATTCTTGATGTTCCCGGTAGTAAACCAAACCTGGATTTAATTCCGAATTTGAATTTCAGCATGAAATTTGACATTTCCTTAGTCTTTGATGTTTAATAAATTGAGCTAAAGATAAAAAAACTGGCACATAAATGAGTTAGTATACGGTGAAAATTATTATTTGTTTCGCCCTGCC
>SKND01000322.1 GCA_007120695.1 Bacteroidales bacterium
CCAGATAAACATGAAAGAAAAAAGTATTGAACTATTGAACAAAGCAGTAGCTGATGAATTAAGCGCAGTGCATCAGTATATGTATTTTCATTTTCATTGTGATGACCAGGGTTTTGACCTTCTGGCAAACCTTTTCAAAAGAACTTCAATTGAGGAGATGATGCATGTTGAAAAACTGGCTGAACGCATTCTTTTTCTTAAGGGAGAAGTTGATATGACGCTAGCACACCCTGTCAAGCCAATACACGATGTAAGGGAGATGCTTGCTCTTGCTGCCAAAATGGAAGAAGGCAGTGCAGCCGATTATAACAAATGGGCTAATGATTGTGCCCAGAACTCCGATTCAGTTTCCAAAAAGCTTTTCGAAGAGCTTGTTGCTGATGAAGAGAGGCACCAGGATCAGTATGAAGACGAGATGGAGAATCTTGAAAAGTATGGCGACAACTACCTGGCCCTGCAGTCTATGGAAAGAAGCAAAAGCGTTTCAGGCGGAACAGGGGCAGAATAGGTGGTTTGAAATAACATGAACAAACCAGGGGGATTGACTTCGTCGATTTCACATGGGTTATTGTTTACATTTAGCAATATAGATCGGATGTGACATTGACTTTCAGTCAATTTCACATGCAATATGATTTAACTTTTAGCCAAAATCGTCAGTTGTGAAATTCATACGTTTGAAACACTGAACATGAATTACCTGCTAAACATAATTAATTGAATATTAACTTGATTAACCTGATTTGTAAGTATGAAACCATTCGTGTATGTAGTTGCACTCATAGCCCTGTTCCTTGGCTCTTGCAGCGAGAGGGTTGATGAAGGCTATGTAATGACAGTCAGAGGTGCTGTTCCCGCAGCAGAAATGGGACGGACACTATCGCACGAGCATGTTATGGTGGACTGGATAGGTGCCGACAGTACAGGGTACCACAGATGGGACAAGGATTCGGTAATTATGATAGTACTGCCTTACCTGGAGGAGATCAGCGGCCTTGGCGTAAGTTGTTTTGCCGACTGCTCGCCGGCATACCTGGGAAGGGATCCGTGGATCCTCAGGGAGCTTTCTGAAAGAACAGGTATGCACATAATAACCAATACCGGCTATTACGGGGCGGTCGGCAACCGGTTTATTCCCGGCTATGCATGGGATGAAAGTGCCGAAGAACTTGCAGCAAGATGGACCGGTGAGTTTGCGAACGGTATTGACGGAAGCGGGGTAAAGCCCGGATTTATCAAGATAGGTGTTAAGGAAGACAGTCCCCTGTCAGATCTGCACCGGAAACTGATCCGGGCGGCTGCATTAACGCACAAACAGACCGGATTGACTATAAAGTCTCACACGGGAGGAGATATTCCGGCATTTGACCAGCTGGCTGTTTTAGAAAACGAGGGTGTCTCTCCGTCGGCATTCATATGGACCCATGCCCAGGCGGGAAGTATTGAAAAAAATCTGGAGGCTGCCAGGCTCGGGGCATGGATATCGCTTGACGCGGTAAACATCACTTCCGGCCGAGAACCCGGAGGTTCAGGCAATCTTGAATGGTATATAGAAAGACTTGCTGCACTGAAGGAAGCCGGTGTTCTTAATCGTGTCCTGATCTCCCATGATGCAGGATGGTACGATGCAGGTGAGCCCGGCGGGGGAGGTTACAGGGAATACAGTGATATACCCAGGTACCTGTTGCCTGAAATGGTAAACCGGGGATTTACCGATAACGATATTGAACAGCTAATGGAACTCAATCCTGCAGAAGCATTTGCGGTTAATGTCAGGTTGAGCGACTGATACGGAAGGGTGGAGATGTTCAAAACAGATCACCCTGCAGCTATTCAAAGTCAGGGTAAAGAAGGTATTTTCTTCTGACTTGTTTGAAGTCGGCCACATCCTTTTCCCAGGTTCTCATGATGGCCGAGACGCCTGCCCCTCTTTCAATCATCGACTGTAACTGCCGGTTCCCAGCAAGCCTGGTAAAGTAGTTGTTAAAAAAGTCGATGTCGTCAGGCATATTATTGTAGGCGAAAAGCAACCACTCGACATACAGCTCCCGGCGATCGATCACAAACCGCTCCTGAAAATCGCGGAGATCAACGCCATAACACAACTCATCCCTGTGAGGGGGATTCGCAGCTCCTTCCACGCTGACCGGGGTATAGGTGAAGGTAGCGTTTTGCAACCGGGGGTGGCCGAATACCAGGAACGGGAATTCGGTGCCACGTCCTACATTCATGACTGTTCCTTCGAAAAAACACAGTGAGGGATAAAGGTAAATGGCAAGCTGCGACTGCAGGTTTGGCGAGGGTCTGACCGGCAGCTTATATAGTGTGTTGTGGTCATAACCCTCACATAATACATAATGAAGATCAACTTCAGCACCACCTTCAAGCCATCCTTCACCATTTATCATCCTGGCATATTCTGCAACGGTCATTCCATGTACAACAGGCACGGGGTGCATGCCGACAAACGACCGGTGCTCCATTTCAAGAACGGGCCCGTCAACATAGTAGCCATTTGGATTGGGCCGGTCAAGCACAAGGAACGGAATCTCATTTTCCGCACACACTTCCATCACATAATGCATTGTTGATATGTAAGTATAAAACCTGGCACCTACATCCTGGATGTCGAAAATCACTATATCAAGTCCCTCAACATCCTCATCCCCAGGCTTGAGCCTCTCCCCGTAAAGGGATACCAGCGGAAGCCCGGTTTTTTCATCTTTTGTTGTTGATATCCTTTCTCCGGCATCTGCCGTACCCCTGAATCCGTGTTCAGGGGTAAATATCCGCTTAATATCCACACCAAGGGCCAGCAGGGTGTCCACAAGGTGGGTACCTGATACAACAGATGTATGGTTGGCCACGATCCCCACCCTCCGGTTCTCAAGCAGCGGCAGGTACTCTGCAATTCGTTCTGCACCGGTTACTACATCCCGGTAAACCGGTCGCGATTGAGCAGATGTGCCTGTACAGGCGGTCATTAAAAGTATGGTAAAAACAAGGTTTAACAGTAAATATCTGATTATGTTATGCCTGCACATCTATTTAAAAGTTTTATAAAAGTTAACTATCCGGGTCAGTTAATAACAAAATTATTACTATTTACTAAAAAACCAATCATATTGTTTGCATGTCATTGCTTAACAATGAACCTTCTGCTTAGCCACACCGCCGGCTTGTCATGTAAACAGGTCGGGGACTGACAGGTATCGTTCGCCGGTATCATAACAAAAGGTAAGTATCCGGGATCCTTTTTTAACATCCTTTAATAACCTGGCAACCGCTGCCAGTGAAGCACCCGACGATATGCCTATAAACAGTCCCTCCTGCTTTGCTGCTTTAACCGAATAGTTAAAGGCTTCATCCTTTTCGACGGGAATAACCACATCTATAACTTTTTTGTCCAGTACGCCGGGCACAAACCCTGCGCCTATCCCCTGTATCGGATGCGGGCCTGGTTTGCCGCCGCTAAGAATCGCAGACTGGGCAGGTTCAACGGCAACGATCTTTATCGAAGGAAAATGTTGCTTCAGCACCTGGCCCACACCGGTAATATGTCCGCCTGTACCGACTCCCGTCACCATATAATCAAATCCTTCAGGAAAATCTTCCAGTATCTCCCTGGCAGTAAACTCAGCATGTACGGCAGGGTTTGCCATGTTTTCAAATTGCATCGGCATCCAAGAATCTTCAATATCCCCGGCAAGTTCGTTCGCCCTGGCAATAGCACCTTTCATGCCGGTTTCCCTCGGGGTAAGTTCCAGCTCCGCCCCGTAGGCAGTCATTATTCGTCTTCTTTCAACAGACATTGAATCGGGCATTACCAGGACCAGCCTGTATTTTTTTACGGCGGCAACAATAGCAAGTCCTATTCCGGTATTACCTGAGGTTGGTTCTATGATAGTCCCTCCCGGCCTGAGAGATCCGTCTTTCTCGGCGGCATCAATCATCGAAAGGGCTATCCTGTCTTTAATGCTTCCGCCCGGATTATTCTTTTCAAGTTTCATCCAAACCCTCTGATCATCTCCAAAAAGGCTGTTTATCCTGATATGAGGTGTGTTGCCGATTAGCTTCAGAACATTTATTGCTTTCATAAACTGTCATATTTAAATGGAAAAATCTACATAATCATCCTTATCCTTGCTGTTTCTTATCTTGACGGTGCTTGTATGGTATACCACCGATTGTGGAGATATGCTCTCTGTAAGCCAGACATTCCCCCCTATCACCGAGTCGTGCCCTACAACGGTGTCTCCGCCAAGAACTGTGCTTCCGGCATAAATTATTACATTATCCTGTATTGTGGGGTGCCGCTTTTTCGCTGCCATCGACTTTTTCACTATCATCGCACCGAGTGTGACACCCTGGTAAATCTTAACATTGTTGCCGATGTGTGTTGTTTCGCCAATCACCACGCCGGTACCGTGATCTATAAAGAAACTTTTCCCGATTGTTGCTCCCGGATGGATGTCTATACCAGTTTTTGTATGTGCATGCTCCGACATGATTCTTGGAAGAAGCGGTACCCCTTGTCTGTACAGCCGGTTTGCAATCCGGTAAACGGCAATGGCATAAAACCCCGGGTAGGCGCAGATTACCTCCTGAAGATTGGTTACTGCAGGGTCAAACTGGTATATGGCTTCTGCATCCTTTATAAGTAACCGGTAAACCTCGGGAAGGCCGTCAAAAAATTGCTTTGACTGCTCTCCCGGGTCTCCATTGAGCCTCTTGTCGAGCGATATCATTAGCTTCTTGAGTACCAGCCTTAATTCGCTGAAGCGAAGCCGGTACTGATCTTTGATGTCACACCGGTTATTCGGGAACAAAAGCTGTATCAGCCTGTCTGTAAAATCCTGTGTCTCCCTGATATCAGGAAGGAATTCGTTAACAGACATGTGCTTTTCAAATAAACCCTCAATAAATGAATCAAGGTTTTCCATGCAAGTGATTTAAAGTGTGCGATAATTCTTAAGAACATTACTGCAAAGATAATAAAAAGAGAGAGTTGTTAAGAGAATCCTGAAAATCAACGTCAATTAATCAGTGTCAATCAACAAAATCTTTGATTCAGGAGAAATAAACATTAATTTCGCAATCATTAGTGACCCGTCATAAACGTTCCATTAGTCAGGCGGCAACAAGGTCAAAAAAATAATGAATATTGAATTACATATTGCCAAACGGCTTGTCAACGCCGGAGAAAGAAAAAAAAGCATTTCCGGTCCAATCGTGACAATTGCCGTTGCAGGTATTGCCCTGGGACTTGCTGTGATGATACTCGCAGTTTCTATCGTTACCGGGTTCAAGAAGGAGATAAGCAACAAGGTGATCGGTTTCGGATCTCATATTCAGATCACAAACTTCGACTCCAATATATCCTTTGAAACCACGCCTGTCAGGACCAACCAGCCTTTCCTCCCCGAAATCCGGCAGATTCCTGAGGTAAGGCACATTCAGCCTTTTGCCACAAAGGCCGGGATAATCAGAACCCGTGATGATATCCAGGGGGTGGTTCTCAAAGGAATAGACCAAAGCTTCGACTGGTCGTTTTTTGAACAAAATATGACTGCCGGGAGGAGGATAGAACTTTCTGATACCATAACGAGCAACCAGGCGGTGATATCGCAAACCATAGCCTCCCTCCTGAGACTGGAGGTTGGCGATCCTTTCAATATGTTTTTCGTACAGGATCCACCCCGGGCAAGAAGGTTCAATGTTTCCGGCATATATGAAACCGGCCTTGAAGAGCTGGACAGGATATTTGTCCTGGCAGATTTAAGGCACATTCAGAGGCTCAATGACTGGGAAGATGACCAGGTATCGGGATTTGAGATTTTACTTGATGATTTTGACAACCTTGAGAGGGTGACCATGGAGGTAAACGACCTGGCAGGTTATGTTTTTACCGAAGATATGTCACGGCTGCGGATTGCAAGTATCAGCAGCAAGTATCCGCAGTTCTTCGACTGGCTGGAACTGCTGGATATGAATGTATGGGTAATACTTACGCTCATGGTGATAGTTGCCGGATTTAATATGGTTTCAGGGTTGCTGATACTGATACTGGAACGGACAGGAATGATCGGTATCCTAAAGGCTATGGGACTTGATAATACCAGGTTGCGGAAAATATTCCTTTACCAGTCCGCTTTCCTTATAGCAAAAGGATTATTATGGGGGAACCTGCTGGGAGTAGGATTATCACTTATTCAGCATTATACAGGGTTCATAAAACTCGACCAGGCTTCATATTTCATTGCAACTGTTCCCATAAACCTTAAAATGACGCACCTGCTGATGCTTAACATAGGAACCATGGTTATCACAATTGTAATGCTGATAGTGCCATCATACATTATTGGAAGGATAGATCCTGATAAAACAATCCGGTTTGACTGACCGGC
>SKND01000331.1 GCA_007120695.1 Bacteroidales bacterium
AAAATAAGAGCCGTGAATGCACATGCAAAAGCAATCGTCAGCCCGAACAAGGTTATGGCGGGAAACCAAGGGCTCCTTGCCAGGTTTCTCAACGCGTTTAATATTAAATGCTTATACATAGCCAGTTTTTATAAGTTTCCGAAAACCTTGTACATCCCCCTGCTTGCAGGATTAAAGGCATCTCCCATCTTGCCTTTGTAACATTTGTAGGAGCAAAGTACAAATACCATTTTCAAACTGCAATTTCAATAATACATGAGCCAAAATCAATATTACTCAGGCATATTTAATGCCATTTATGTATATCGCTGTTCCTGTTAGTATTATGTCAGAGAACCTGATATTTACTGTTGGGTTTTCCGACACCTGTGTATCAAAAGACAACAATTTGCTATATTTTTACAATAGTTTCCGGTAAATATCTGAAAACAAATATGCCCCTTATATGGAAAACTACCCTTCTAAAAAAGCAGGACACAGATCAGCATCCCTGCTACTGGTTGATGATAACGCAGAATTGTTATCGGGACTGAAATTATTCCTTAATCCGTGGTTTGACCATATAGATATAATCAGGAATCCCAATCTTATACCGGCAAAGATCCAAAACTTCAGGTATGACGTTATAATGCTGGACATGAATTTTACGGCCGAAATTACATCGGGCAATGAGGGTTTATACTGGCTGAGGCAGATTGTTGAATCAGAGCCCGATTCGGTTGTTGTAATGATTACCGCCTATGGTGATATTGAACTGGCCGTAAAGGCAGTAAGAGAAGGAGCTACAGATTTTATCAGTAAATCATGGGATGAGGAAAAAATACTCTCAACACTGATAAGTGCGCTGAAGCTAAGTCATTCAAAAAAAGAGATCAAAAAACTCAAAACACAGCAAAAACACCTTTCTGTCCAGGAAGACCAGGGGCATTCAATTTTTAATAGCAGGGCCCGGTCAATGACCGCTATTTTAAAATGCATAGAGAAAGTTGCTCCTACTGATGCCAATATACTCATTCTTGGAGAAAACGGCACAGGAAAAGAGGTGGTTGCCAGGGAAATACACAGGTTGTCAAAGCGTTCAGACAATATCTTCGTCCACCTTGATCTTGGTTCACTAAGTGAAACACTCTTTGAAAGCGAACTTTTCGGTTATAAAAAAGGGGCCTTCACCGATGCAAAGGAGGACAAACCGGGCAGAATTGAAATTGCATCGGGGGGAAGCCTGTTACTTGATGAAATCGGGAACCTGCCTTTGCAGCTGCAGACCAAGTTGCTTTCAGTTATCCAGAACCAGGAAATAATCCCGCTTGGAGGAACCCGCCCGGCAGGTGTTGATGTCAGGCTGATCTCTGCGACAAACAGGCCCCTTGTAACAATGATTGAAGAAAGAAGCTTCAGGGAGGACCTCTACTTCAGGATCAATACTATCGAGATAGTGGTTCCGCCGCTAAGGGAGAGGAAAGAGGATATCGGCGGACTGGCAAATTATTTTTTGAATAGATTTTCATCGCGTTACAAAACAAAAGTCCCGGTTCTCTCTGAAAAAGCTGCAGAAAAGCTTTTATCATACAACTGGCCAGGCAATATCAGGGAGTTAATGCACACAATTGAAAAGGCGGTTATTCTGGCAGAAGACAATATTCTGAAACCGGATGACTTCACCCTCAATGACAAAGTGAAAAAGCCCGGCCGCATTTCAGGCTCATTCAATCTAAGTGAAAATGAAAAATATTTGATTGAATCGGCAATTGAAACCTTTAATGGGAACATGAGCCGGGTTGCCAGGGAACTCGGAATAAACCGGTCCACCCTGTATGAAAAAATAAAAAAATATAACACTGCAGTGCCAGATAACAACTAATTCAAAAGCACAAATAATGATAAAACCAGGATATTTCAGCATTATGCTGATAAGCCAGGTTGCTCTGCTGGCAATCACCCCGGTAATCTTCGCCGTTACAATGGGCAATGAAAACCTTGTTATTACAAGGCTGAATATTATAATAATATGGACTTTCCAGGTTGGATACCTGATATATTATATGCATAAACCAACCCGTGAACTATCCGGTATCCTGAAGTCATTCAGTGGCATCACACCTTTAGCTGCACCCCCTGAAAGCAAAAAAGAGATCTTTGGCATTAAGGTTGGAACGGAACTAAAACGGATCACAGAGTCAATAAGCAGCCTGAGAATACAGAAAGAGAAAGAATACCAGCTTTACCATAAATGTATTGAAAATGCTCTGACGGGATTACTGGCCGTAAATGAGACAGGAAAAATACTTGCTTCCAATAAAGCCTTTGCAAAAATACTCGGGGCAGACAAAATAGAATCCCTGGAAAAATTAAATGAGTTAAAAAATGGATTGGGCGACTTTGTTAGTTCTGTCACTGAGGAAACCAAAAAGATGATCACACTGGTGAATAAAGGAAAATTATTAAAGATATATCTAAGCATTAGTGTTTTCAGACAGGACAACCTTATAATACGCATACTGGCAATTCAGGATATCAGTTATGAAATGGCAATCCAGCAAATTGAAACCATGCAGCGCTTTGTCAGGATGATGAGTCATGAAATTTTGAACTCTGTATCCCCTATCAACCTTATGGCAGCCGGACTCATAATGAAACACCGTGAAGGTTCTCCGTGCAGTGAATGCGGGAGCATAAAAGGGTTACATGACAATGAAACACTGGATATTCTGGATGCTATAAAAAAAAGAAGCAAAGGACTCGCTGCATTCGTTGAAAGCTTTAAAAAAACCTACAACATACCTGAACCGGTATTGCAAAAAACAGATATTGAAGATCTCTTCAAGCAAATAAGCTACCTTTTCAGAGAGCAGTTAAACATTCAGGGAATCAGGCTTAAAATCAACTACGACAAAAAATTTCAAAGTCTAATAGCTGACAGGAAACTGATGGAGCAGGTGCTTATCAACCTTGTTCTCAACTCTTCAGAAGCTTTAAAGCCGGTTGAATCTCCCGTTATATGTTTATCCGCATACATCAAAAACGGCAGGCAGGTAATAGAGGTCCGTGACAATGGTTGCGGTATGGATAAGGATACAATTGAAAAACTTGCAATACCTTTTTACACAACCAGAGAAAAAGGAACAGGTTCAGGATTGTTTTTCTCACGTCAGGTGATGCGTCTTCATAAAGGAGAACTTATAATCCATTCAGATAAGGATCAGGGCACCACTGTAAGGCTTATGTTTTGACCGGTCACTCCCTGTGAACTGTAAGTGCAGTTGCCTGTGCCGCGGGCATGATCAGCAGGTCTTGTATGCTTACATGCGGCGGACGGGTTAACATAAAAAGGATAGCCTCGGCAACATCCCTGCCTGAAAGAGGTTTCATTCCCAGGTAGGGCTTTTTGGCCCTTTCCTTATCGCCCCTGAACCTCACCACCGAGAACTCAGTCTCTACCAGTCCCGGAGAAACTGTAGACACTTTGACACCATGTTCCAGCATATCAATCCTCATTCCTCTTGAGAGTGCCTCAACGGCGTGCTTGGTGGCCGAATACACATTCCCCCTTTCATACATCTCCCTTCCGGCAATACTTCCAACATTCACTATATGACCTGATCCTCTTTCAATCATTCCTGGTGCCACCTTACGGCTGATGTAAAGAAGTCCCCTGAGGTTCGTATCGATCATCCGTTCCCAGTCATCGATGTCACACTCGTGAAAATGGTCCATCCCGGCAGCCAGACCGGCGTTATTTAACAGAATATTAATTTCCTTCCATTCACCCGGTAATGATCCGATTGCCTCATTTACCTCCTCCCTGTTTCTGATATCGAAACAGAGCGTATGAACAGCAGTAAGTTTTCCCAGCCTGGTTTTCATTGCTTCAAGTCTGTCACTCCTTCTCCCGGTAAGAATAAGCCTGAACCCGTTTTCTGCCAGCAATTCGGCTGTGGCCTCGCCAATTCCGGCAGTGGCTCCTGTAATCAATACAATTCCCTTATCCATATTATTTAAATTTACAATTAATATTGATTTTATCCTCAAAAATAGTGTTCTTTATCATATTATTCAATCAGAAGAACTACAACTTTATCAATGTTAATGGATCAAAACCATAACCCCATGAAAAGAAACTCTATCGTCTTATTTATCTTACTGGCGCTTGCCGGACAAACAGCAATTTCCCAGAACATTATCTGGGATGAAACCCCCGAGCAAAGGAAAGAACGGATGCAGTGGTGGACAAACGACAGGTTCGGAATGTTCATACACTGGGGTATCTATGCCCTGCCGGCAAGGCATGAATGGGTAAAGCAACGTGAAAGAATCACTAATGAAGATTATCAGAAGTATTTTGACAATTTCAATCCGGACCTTTATGATCCGGCCGAATGGGCAAAAATGGCGAAGGATGCGGGGATGAAATATGTTGTACTTACAGCTAAACACCATGACGGCTTTTGCCTTTTTGAATCTGAATTCACCGATTACCATGCCGGCAACACCCCTTACGGGAAAGACCTGATCAGGGAGTATGTAGATGCCTTCAGGGCAGAAGGGATGGGGGTTGGATTTTATTATTCGCTGATTGACTGGCATCACCCTCATTTTACAATTGACAGGGTACATCCGCAGCGCACCACCTCAGCGGAGGAGTATGAAAGAATGAACAAAGGCCGGGATATGTCTATTTACAGGGAATACATGAAAAACCAGGTTAGAGAATTGCTTACCAATTACGGACAGATTGACATTATATGGCTTGATTTTTCATATCCTGGCGAATTTGGCAAGGGACGCGATGAGTGGGGATCGGTTGAACTGCTGAAAATGGTCCGTGAACTTCAGCCACAAATCCTTGTCAACGACCGGCTTGACCTGAAGGAGTACAGGGACGGATGGGATTTCACCACACCGGAGCAGTTCAAGGTGCAAAGCTGGCCTGAAATAGATGGTGAAAAGATTCCATGGGAAACCTGCCAGACCTTTTCCGGAAGCTGGGGGTACCACCGTGACGAACATACATGGAAGGATAATAAACAGCTGCTGGTACTGCTTATAGAAAGTGTAAGCAAAGGTGGCAATGTGCTGCTGAATGTGGGGCCGACAGGACGGGGAACAATAGATTACCGGGCACAGGAGGCCCTGAAAAACATGGGGGAATGGATGAAATACAACAGCCGTTCGATCTATGGTTGCACCCAGGCCCCTGAAGAGTTTGAAACTCCTGAGCATTCGATCCTCACATATAATCCCGAAACCAACAGGTTATACGTGCACCTTATTGATTATCCGATAACTAATTTCCGGTTGCCCGGAATGAGAGGCAAGGTAAAATACGCCCAGTTCCTGCATGATGCCTCCGAATTACTGATAACTGCACCATACGGTCACCACCGGCAGGGAGATATTGCAACCGAGGATGACCTTAACCTGCGCCTGCCGGTTAACAAGCCGAATGTTGAAATCCCTGTTATTGAGCTATTCCTTTATGATTAACACCCTTTCGGGGAATCCAGTATACAAAGTCCCGCGCTATCATCCGGTGACATAAGTGACACAATTAATTTCATGCTTATGGATCTTTTAAAAACCAATCTTATCAGGGTTCTGCCGCTTTCTGTCCTGGCCGTCTCCTGTTCAACGGCAGATGAGGCACCGGCCGATCTCCGGCCCAACATCGTTATGATCGTTTCAGACGATCACGGACTTGACGATCTCGGATGTTATGGAAACACCGCAATACATACACCAAATCTGGATGCCCTGGCCACAGAGGGTATAAGGTTTACCAATGCCTACTGCACATCTGCCTCATGTTCGGCGAGCAGATCAGTAATTCTCACGGGACTTTACAACCATGCCAACGGGCAATACGGCCATGAACACAGCTTTCATCATTTTAAAACTTTTGAAACTGTAAGAAGCCTTCCGGCAGTCCTCTCCGAACAAGGATACAATACTGCCAGGGTTGGAAAATATCATGTTGCTCCGGAGGAGGTCTATCTTTTCGATAATGCTATCCCCGGCCATCAAAGGAATCCCTATGAAATGGCTGTCAACAGCCGCCCGTTTCTGGAAGAGAACCGGGATAAACCTTTTTTTCTATATTTCTGCACCAGCGACCCCCACAGGGGCGGAGGCATGGTTGAGGATGATCCTTACAGGCCCGACAGGTTCGGGAACAGGGATGAGGGCTACGAAGGTATAACCGAAACCTTTTTTACCCCTGATGAAGTGGAGGTACCCTGGTACCTGCCCGATACCCCGGCAACCCGGGCAGAGCTGGCACAATATTACCAGTCCGTCGCCCGCATGGATCAGGGGATAGGAAAGTTGTTTGAAATTCTGAAGGAAGAAGGGCTGTGGGACAATACGGTAATAATGTACCTGTCAGACAATGGCATTGCTTTTC
>SKND01000134.1 GCA_007120695.1 Bacteroidales bacterium
GCAGTGCATAATATCCTTCCGGTTTAATCCGGGTAAGATATTCAGCCTGCATTTCTCCAACCCTCATATTATCAAACGAGATGTAGAAGTCCAGATCGCAATCGTTTACAATACGGTCATACGCTATCACCCTGACATTACTTTCGTGAGCCAGACATACTATCTCCGACGCCTTCCTGCTGTCCACAGGTACGATTACCAGAACATCGATATTTTTCTTAAGCAGCTCACGAACCTGCTCCATCTGTTTTTCATGACTGTTTCCGGCTTCGGCAACAAATATCGCGGCACCTGCATTAGTTATCCGGGCAGAAAAGTAATCAATATCACGTTGCCATCTCTCATGAGAAGGACCGACGCTAAATCCGATCTTAGTATCTGAAGATTCGCCGCACCCGGTGAATGTAAAAACGCCGAGCAGCGCTGTAATAATTGCAATAATTCCTTTTTTCATAACAGTTGATTTTGGTGAAAGTGAAATTGTCAGAATAACCGGGTTTATTATATCATCTGATATTCAATCACATTTATTAATCATTATTTATGGAACTTTGGAATACAATTATGAGAGCAGGTGTTTCAGTTCATAAAAAACTTACCGGAAAATGAGGAAATAATAATGCTATCAATTTATGAATTAATGGCAACAAAAACAATACCTGCAGACAGGAATATGCGAAATTATTATACAATCTTTAACAAAGGCTGTATAATGTTACCTGCAATTAATTACTTGCAAAGGCAGATAATCATAGGTCAGATATCAAGAGACTCCTTTTCAGGCTCATCAGTCTTTGCATAAACAGCACATACCGGCTGGTAATTGCATGAAGAGACAGATATCAAAATAAAAAGGAGAGATGTTATAAATGTTCTCCTCTGCAGTTTAAATAACGTATAATATCTTTTTAAGTACTGGACTTTCATTTCAGGAAATGTTATTTACAGGATAAATGTACATGAAATAATTGAAACCTGTTCACTGATTAAAGGTGATTCCGCTCACCACAGACAATAGTTCCGGTGGTTAATCATGCTTGATAGATTCTGCAGGATAAATCCCGGCTGCCTGCAAGGTCTGGTAACCGTTTAAAGATAAGGGCTGAACACAAAAACAATTAAATCATGGCCGATCGTGGTCAGATAGATCAGAAAATCAATGACTCAATATATCTGAAAACAATTAAATCGATCCTCCTGCACCACCAACAGGATTTTTTTTTATATTGCACCGGTATCAGTTAACAAGATACTTCAGAATAAACTTTCTGTCGCACTTTTATAATAAGTACTCCAGATATGGAAATCCGTGAAAGCATTATAAGAGAGGCCTCCGGGCTTTTTATTCTAATGGGGGTGAAAAAAGTGAAGATGGATATTGTCGCCAAACGGCTTAAGATCTCAAAGAGAACTATTTACGAAAACTTCAAAGATAAAGACTCATTGATAAGGGCTACAATTGATCTTTTCCAGCAAGAACAGAATGAGATTAATAAAAAAATTCTGGACGACTCGGAAAACATCATTGAGGCTGTGCTCAATCTGTTGAAATACGGTTCGGAAATACTTGGAAAGATCAACCCGAAATATTATTCAGACCTGCAAAGGCTCTATCCGAAGATTTGGAAAGAAAAGATTGAGCAAAACAAAGTTGAGTTATGTAAGTTTACCCTGGAACTTCTGAAAAAAGGTAAAGAACAGGGTTTATACAGAGATGATCTTAACGTAGAGATCATCGCGCACATATTGATAGAACAACTAACTATGCTGTCTGACCAAAGGTTTATTGCCGGCAGGAAATTTTCTCCGGTCGAAATTTACGAAAATATTGTAATTAGCATGACAAGGGGTGTTGCTACTGTTAAGGGTCTTGAATTACTGGAGAAATACCATCCGGATGCTACTCATCTCTGAGAGTGTCGACAGGATTAAGCCGGGCTGCCCTGTATGACTGGAAGCTGACCGTAAACAGTGCTATCAGATATGTAAATACTGAGGCCACAACGAATACTGCAATCCCCATCTCTATTCTGTAAGCAAAATTCTCAAGCCAGTTTTTCATAAAATACCATGCCACAGGCCAGGCAAGCAGTGTGGATATTAATACAAGCATATTAATTTCTTTTGAAAGCAGAGCCATTACCGAACTCACGGAGGCACCCATTGCTTTCCGTATTCCAATCTCTTTATTGCGTTGTTCAGTAGTGAACGATGCCAGACCCAGCAACCCGAGACACGCTATAAAGATCGAAAGAATGGAAAATATCGAAAAGATCATGCCTGTCCTTTGTTCTGTTCTGTACCCGGCTGTCAGATCATCGATAAGGAATGAGTACTCAAGTGGCTGGTCATCTACAAATTCAGCCCATCTCTCCCTTATAAAATCAATAGCTGCTGATGAGGAGCCGGGCTGAATCCTTGCTATTATGTATCCTCCCCACTGACCGGGATTTAATATCATAGGATTGATTGTCTGGTGAAGTGACTCGAAATGGAAATCCTTTACAACACCGATTATTGTAAAAGCAATATCTTCGGGAGCATCCTGAGTTCCACCCGCTCCTGTCTGATAAACTATTTTACCTATAGGATCAGTATATCCCATCGATCTGACTGCCGTTTCATTCAAAACAACAGCGAGTGAATCACTTGCATAGTCACGGGAGAAAAACCGCCCCTCAACCATTTGTAACTGCAGAACCTCAGCATAATCCCAGTCAACCCATGCATTGGATATTATATGTTGTTCACGGGATGTTGTTCCTTCACGCCTGAATGCATTCCCGCTGAATGGTGTTCCCGGAATTGCATGCGCTTTAGATGTAGCCAGTATTCCTGAATGTCCTGTGATCTCTTCGCAAAAAGTCTCCCTCTGCTCGAAAGGTATTGAGTTGGCACGGTGAATAACCAGGACATTCTCGGGTTCAAGTCCGATATCCTTTGTGCTGATATAGTTCATCTGCCTGTAAACAGTAAGTGTCCCGATAAACAGGATAATTGTGATCAGAAACTGGAAAATAACAAGAATACCCCTTAACCTGGAGCTTTTCAAACCTGATTGCAGCTTTCCTTTCAGCACTTTCACCGGTTCAAATGATGCAAGGTAGAATGCAGGATAGCTTCCCGACATGAAGCCCACAATTATCCCTACAAGGATCAATCCAGGAATTGTGTATAAGGAAGAAAAATAATTCAGCTGTAACTGCTTATCAGCTATATTATTAAATGAGGGCAGAGCCAGCTCAACCAACACCAGGGCAACTAAAAGAGAAATAAAACTGAGAAATACCGATTCGCCAAGAAACTGACTTATAAGCTGTGATCTGCTGGAACCCGCAACTTTTTTGAGCCCGATCTCTCTGGCCCTTCCGGCAGAACGGGCAGTAGACAGGTTCATAAAATTTATACTGGCAATTACCAGGATGAATAGTGCAATAATGGAAAACACGATAACCGTTGTAATGCTTCCGTTTGCCTGTATCTCATACTGCAGGTCTGAATGAAGGTGGATGCTGGTAAGAGGTTGAAGATAATAACCCCATTCCTCTCCGCTTTCATAGAACTCATCAAGCGAAACTCCCAGGGCCATCTCTATCTGTGGCCCCATATAAGTCTCAAGCATACCGGGAAATTTGGCTTCAAGAGCATCCGGATCTGCGCCCTCTTCAAGCAGGATATAAGTAAAATAGTTGTTGCTGACCCACATCTGATTCTGGTGTTGGGGGTGAGACACAAAAGATGCCATAACATCGAACGAGAAATGTGAATTCAGGGGAGGATCTTCAATTATACCGGTAACCTCAAAATGCGTCCGGTCATTCCCCATTTCAAGCGTCTGCCCGATAGGGTCATCCGCTCCAAAATATTTTGATGCGGCCGATTCTGTCAGAATAATTGTATTGGGCCTGCTTAGGGCACTTCTTTTGTCACCCCTGATCATGTTGTATGTAAACACATCAAAAACAGTAGAATCTGCCCAGACAAAGTTTCTTTCAACATAACTCCTGTCCCCGTTCCTTAAAATAGGAGTTGCATCAAAATTGAAAAACCTGACGGCACTTGCCACCTCAGGGAAATCGGCGATCAGCGTAGCAGCCATAGGTGCCGGTGTAATAGGAGCTCTTAAGCTGTTGCCCTGCATGCTGGCATTCATGCAAACACGGTAAATATTGTCAGCATTTTCATGATGCCTGTCATAACTCAGTTCATCACTAACAAACAAAAGAATCAGAATCGAACTGGATATCCCAATAGCCAGTCCCGCGATATTAATGAACGAATAACCCTTTTTCCTGATAAGGTTCCGGTAAGCAATGGTTAAATTATTCTTGATCATTGAGTTGAAATTAACTGACAAAATAAAACTATCATATATTCCTGGTAAAACAAACAGAAATCAGCAGGAATACGATCAACTTTCAAACCAAAATCCATTAATTACTGTATTTCTGGTTTTTAACAAGAGGCAGGATTTCAATCTGCAAACTTATATGTACGGTTCCGGTACTCAATCTGTACGAAAATGTACAATTACTCATATCTGAGTGACCTTGCGGGATCAAGACCGGCTGCTTTCATTGACTGGTAGCCGGCTGCAATAAGCACTACAAATACAGATATCAGTGCTGCCCAGATGAAAACAACAGGATCTCCCAGTGAAATTTTATATGCAAAAAGATCCAGCCACTTATTCATAAAATACCATGCAATACCCCATGAAATTATATTTGCTATCAGCAGCCAAACCCCGAATTGCCTGAAAAAGCCAATTATGATACTATAAACAGGGGCACCGAATACTTTTCTTATACCAATTTCTTTGGTTTTGTTCTCAACCATAAATGACGACAACCCATACATACCGAGTGATGCTATTATAAAAGCAAGAATTGTAAAAAAGGTGAATATCCTGCTCAATTGCCTTTCAGAACGGTAGTGAATATCATATGCTTCAGAAAGCATTAAAAACTCAAACGGGTCGTCGGGATTTATCTCCTCCCATTTGGTTTTTATCCCTGCTGCGGTCAGGTGAAAATTAACAGAATCAGTATGGATTGTGATATATCTGGGTACTCCTTCAAGAAGATGAATTATGAGTGGTTCCACCTCCTGATGCATCGACCGGAAATGAAAATCTCCAACAACACCAATTACATTGAATCTCTCCATTTCTCCTGAACGTCCGCACTCAATTGTTCTTTCAAGAGGATCGGTCCAGCCGTATGACCTTACGGCGGACTGATTAACAAGTACAGCCATGGAGTCGGTAAAAAACTGCGGATCAAAATTCCTTCCCTCAACAATTTTAATATCCATTAGTTCAAGATAATGGTAGTCAACATTTAAGTATGTGCCTACTATCTCTTCATCAAATCCTTCAGGTTTATATGAGGTGCCGTTGAATTCAATCCCCGGATATGAATTTGAAACTGCAGCCTCCCTTACTCCCGGTACGGTCAGCAACTCTCCTCTGACCAGGTCATGTTTTCCTCTTAATTCATTTGTATTCAGATGTATTATGAGCTTATCTGATTTATCAAAGCCCAGATCCTTGTTGTTAATATAGTTGAGCTGCTTCCAGACAAATATCGTACATATAACAAGTGTTATTGAGATCATCATCTGGAACACAATCAGACCGCTTCTGAGATGCGAACGTCCTGATGCCATAATCGTCTCTCTCTTGAGTGTTTTAACCGGACTGAAGGCCGAAAGGATAAATGCAGGATAACTGCCTGCCACCAGACCTACAACAAGGATAAAAACCGGGAAAAGAATCAATATCCTGATGTTTTGAGTATTAAAAAAGCCCAGATCAAGGTTAGTTACATTATTGAAGTATGGCAGTCCCAGTTCGATCAGAGGAATAGCCAGAAGTGCCGCTATCAGGGCATAAACAACCGACTCGCCAAGAAACTGAGTTATCAAATTCACTCGTGAAGCTCCCGTAACCTTGCGTACGCCTACCTCTTTAGAGCGTATAGATGCTTTTGCAGTTGAAAGGCTCATGAAATTAATGCAGGCCAGCATCAGGATGAATACCGAAACAGCCAGGAATATGTAGACACTCGCCTTATTCCCTGAAGGAGACAATTCAAACCGTGTGGTGGAATTAAGATATATAGATGACAGAGGTTGAAGAAAAGGCTCCAGCCTTATGCCGAATTCCTTTGCATCCTCTCCGGCCTTCTCTTCAAAAAGATCATTTAGCCTTACAAAAAACTGATCCTCATCATAATGCCTGTTGAATCTGATATATGTATAATATGACAGCGAAAGCCAGCCATCCATTGAACCAGGGCGGGAAGTCTCATAAATGGTGGCAAATGACCCGATTGCCCCGAAGGAAATATGTGTATTGGAGGGTGGATCTGCAGCAACACC
>SKND01000029.1 GCA_007120695.1 Bacteroidales bacterium
CTATGTATAAGCATTTAATATTAAACGCGTTGAGAAACCTGGCAAGGAGCCCTTGGTTTCCCGCCATAACCTTGTTCGGGCTGACGATTGCTTTTGCATGTGCATTCACGGCTCTTATTTTTATCTTCAATGAACTTTCGTATGACAGTTTCCATGAGAAAAGGGACAGGATATACCGGGTAACTCATTATAATGAGTCAGTCACCCTTGATTTTGCAGGAGTGCCCTATATAATGTATTCGAAGGCAACAAATGATATACCCCAGATTGAGAAGGCTGCCATTAAAGGATTTATGAGAGATTTTGTAGTTCTTGATAAAGACAGGCAACCGGTTTCATCAAGGTTACGTGCGCAATATGCCAGCAGGGAGATATTTGATATTCTGACATTTGATTTTGTCCATGGGGACAAGAGCAATATGCTTCTTAACCCTGATGAGCTCATATTGAGCAGGTCGGCTGCCACCCTTTTTTTTCCTGAAACGGATAATCCTGTCGGCCGGCAGGTATCTGCCATGATCAATAACCGGGAGGAGCTTTTTGTTGTAGTCGGTGTGTTCGAGGACTGGCCGGAACTGTCAACCTTCAGGTTTGATATAATATGTCACGAGGACTGGTTTGACGTCGGTTTTCCCGATGCACGCCGGGCCGGGTTGGAAACCAGCTGGGAAGCACGGCATATGAGCCTGTTGGTTCTTTTAAATGAAGATGCAGATCCGGATGATATTGAGATAATACTTAACAGTTTTGTGCCGGAAGATGAGGACCTTACTCCTGTTACCTATAAATTGCTTGGTATGAGAGATTTTTACCTGGGATCGGATCATATCCATAACCTGGGTTACAGAACAGGCAACAGGTCGGCGATTTTCCTGCTTTCCGGTATTGCAGCGCTGATTTTGTTTATAGCGGTTACCAACAGTATTCTTTTTCTTCTGGCCCGGTTCAGTTCACGTACCCGCGAGATCGGGATCAGGAAAGTGATCGGTGCATCCAAACGGGATATTATCAGTATGTCTGTAATAGAGTCAATATTAATATCAGCCGCCTCATTTCTGCTTGCTGTAATGCTTATCGAGCTGTTTTTACCCCGGATAAATGAATTTTTCAGAAATAATCTTCATTACCATACCCTGGGTAATTACAGGTATGTCATCGCTTTTGCTTTTTTGACCGTGTCAATTGCACTGATTACCGGCATTATTGGCGGATCACGTTTTTCGGCTACAGGTCCGGTCGAATTGATATCAGGAATATTTTCAGGGAGCCGGCAACAGAGGTTTGGAATTGGCAAGATCCTGCTGACCCTGCAGATTGCTATTCTTATCGGGATGTTTTCTGCATCAGGGGTTGCCATTCTGCAGTTAAGATACCTTATCAATATGGATACCGGGTATGATATCGATAAATTACTTAAAGTAGTGGTAAGACCGGAGAATGTGCCCGTCTACGAGCCTTTGAAGCAGGGGATCAGGCATGTTCGCGGGGTCGAATCGGTATCAGGAGCTTTCTCTTCTCCTCCGGCTTACAGCCGCATGGTAAACGAGCTTGTGAGCCCTGACGATCCTGAAAACAAGGTTGTTGCTCATTATCTTATGGTGGATTATGATTTCTTTTCAACATTTGGTATAGGGCTGTTGCAGGGAAGGGCCTTTTCTGAGGATTATCCCTCCGACAGGGAGAATGCCATAATTTTAAACCGTACTGCCTTGAATCAGCTCCAGATCAATGATCCCATAGGCAAGGAACTGAACGGGTCTGTCATTATCGGTATTTCTGATGATTTTTACCTTCAGTCACATCATGAGCCTGTGTTACCCATGGCGGTCAACCTGGCAAGTCCCCAAAATATCAGGGAGATGATCGTGAGGTATGATCCGGAGAGCCTTAATGATGTCTTATCAGGGATAGAGGAGGTGTGGCAGAAAGTTTCAGCATCGGGAGAGCTGATCATTGTACATCCTGACAGAACTGTTAAGCAATTTTACAGGGAGGAGGATACCATGCGAAGACTGATTATAAGACTTACAATCATTGCGGGTATAATTGCAATATCTGGACTGTCGGTTATGGCTGTCTTCACGGCCAGGCGACGCAACAAGGAAATAGGTGTGAGAAAGGTAAACGGCGCCACCACTGCTGATATTTTCAGGTTATGGTCATTTGAATATCTGCGCCTTGTAATAGTTGCATTGCTTGTTTCAACCCCCGTAGTCTATTATTTTCTTGACCAGTGGCTTCAGAATTATTCAAACCGTGTATCACTGAGCTGGTGGATCTTCCTGCTGGCCGGACTTGTTGCGGCACTAACAGTCTGGATATCTACATCAATTCAGACCTACAGGGCTGCATCACAGAGTCCGGTGAAACTTCTCAGGTATGAATAACAGCAGCGGACGAATAGCTTAAGCTCCCGCAGCAACCATGAGATAGGCTAATTTAATGAACTGTTAGCGGTACCAGCCGTACCGGTCCCCGCAACCCCGAATCAAACACCTCCCAGTCTGATGCATCGAAGGGCGTATAGAAGAGTGACACAAAATTTATATCATGGAAGTTCCTCCACTGGATTCCTTCCCTGTCCATATAACTTATCCTGTTGGCCATCAGGTTAGCTACCTCAATCCTTATTGTATTTGTTCCCGTATTCAGATACTCACCCACCTTGAGCCTGAAGGGGTTGCTCCAGGCAATACCTGCATCTTGCCCGTTTACCCATACCCGGGCACTTTCCCTCACATCACCCAGGCAGAGCCTATATTCACCTGCCGTTAGTTCCGGCAGGTAGACGTCAGTTGAATATTCTGCCGAACCTGAGTAGTTCCTTACATCATCACCCCCAAGACTTGTCCACGGAACCAGCTCTTCCAGAATTATCATCTCCGGCACCACCGGTCCCCCATTAGTGAAAGTAAGATTCCACCTTTCGTCAAGAACGATTTCCGGTCTTCCCTCATCAAAGTATCTCCATTCGGCCATACCCCTGTTCCTGTTCCCGCAAGTCTTGATAAACAGTGCCTCACCGGAAGCTATCTGTACACGCATTCCTGTTCTGCCCCGGCCAGCCCCTTCAGTACCTGCCACTCCGTACCGTCCGTCTTGCGGATCCATAATAACCACCGAGCGGCCTGTGCTGTTGACAGGTATCACGGTATCGATATCTTCGGCCGTGTGGTTTACAATATAGTAATATTTGCCTTCACCATGATCCCGCCGTGTAAATTGCAATCCCCTGTCAACCATCTCCTCCCTGAAAATATCCCTGTACTCAAGAGCCTGCTGAAGGTTTCCGGCAAGAAGAACTGTACCGCGTCCTGCATCATATTCGCTGATCCCGTTCCCTTTATCTGTAAATGATAAACTGCCGGTAATTGATTTCAGCTCTTCCCTGCGATCGCTGAACTCAAAAAAGCCAGGTACATCTGAAGGAAGTCCTGCAAAAATTACTGTCGCTCCTTCCTCTGCCAGCC
Organism: Bacteroidales bacterium; assembly: GCA_007120695.1. Classification (GTDB taxonomy): domain Bacteria; phylum Bacteroidota; class Bacteroidia; order Bacteroidales; family PUMT01; genus PXAP01. The sequence continues at coordinate 3,471 of SKND01000029.1, forward strand.
GCAGGATGTTTTCAATATCCTCCAGAGGCATATATTTAACATGGGGGACTATCAAGGCTTTGTATTTGGAAGCTCCGGGAGTGGTTTCAATCAAACCGTTACCGGCAACAGAATTTTCCAGCTGCCTGCCCGAAACATAGTCGGCGAGATATCCTTTTCCTGTCAGCTCACTTACAGTCTTGTAGAATTCAGAAGGCTGAAGCCAGTTTCCGACATTGTGAACAGTCAGCAACATATCGAGTTCACCTGTCTGATGCCATATATCATGCACGGGCCAGTATACCAGCAGCTCGTTGTCGGGGGTCGCAAACTGAAGGATCGACTGGCACCTGGTGATATATTCATTCATCCCTTGCAGGTGCGGCCAGAAGCTGTTACGCTGATTAAACTGTACGGAGGCATAGAACAACCATCCCGGCCATTCGGCCGATTCAGGGATATAAGATGAACCATGATAGAAAATATGATTCACCCCGGCCAGAAAAACCTGCTCAAGTTCAGGTTTCAGCTCCGAAAGGGTAACTTTGAAATGTTCACCTGCCCATGTGAATGTTTCAGAAGATACCAGTTGCTTCCCTGTAACATTACCTGCAGAGGAGGCAAACTTCATCATCAGGGGGTCAGGTGGCGGGTTCCTGTTGTCGTGGGTATACTTTTTGAACCCTTTAACCGGGAAGATGGTAGATCCGAAGATCTCTCCCTCGGGTATTCCGGATGCTCCGTAAAGGTCAAGCAAATTTGCCGGTGATCCGTGTGCCTGCAGCCTTGAGATGCTGTTTTTTCTTCTTATCCATTCATCCCAGGGAATGGTAAACTCCTCCAGCAGAAGATCAGATATGGTCTCCCTGTAGTCTGCCTGGATTCTGATATTCATATCTGTGGCTTCTCTCTCCGAAAGCTCTTTTATCCAAGGCCGGACATCATATCCCCTGCGTTTTTCGAATTCATCAAATATTAATGGTGTATAATTGGCCTGGTATACTTCATAGCTGTCGTTGAACATAGATCTGATTGCAGGCTGCTCATCACCAAATGCCCTGTCGAATCTGTCAAGGTATGCCTCCAGTGCTTCGCCGGAAAATGGATCGACAGTAAGTCCTTCTCCCCCGGGAGCAGCTCTTTTTACCAGTTGGTTAGTGTTGCTGGCCACAGCCGCATACACACTGCAGTTGCCGGATTGCGGACTCCAGTTGAGTGTTCCGTCGTCGCTTGTCTTTTCAGATATATCTTCACGCGTTCCGTCTTCATATATGGCAAACAATGCTACCAGTGACTCTCCCGGTGTTTGCAGAAGGTTTATATTTACCTCCCTGCCGGGGAAAAAGTAGCCACTGTCATCAGGATAACGGTTAACAGTAATTCTTTTTGCTCCGTATTTCTCTGTTACATGGGGACCACCATAAGGCCAGCCGGTACCAAGGTTTATATCCACCCCCATCCCACTTTTTTCTGCCTCCCCGATTGTGAACAGCAGCATTTCGATCCATTCGTCCGATAAAAAATCAATATACTGATCCTCGGTCCCCTTCACACCATAGATAGGTGTGATCTCGATTCCGCCAAGACCGGACCCGGCATATTCCTTAATTGTGCGATACAGGTCATCTTTATTTATTGCGTTGCCCATCCACCACATTCGCGTCCATGGCTTTGTCTCCCTGGTTTCGTCAGGCCAGGGATCTTCATAAGTATCGCCTGACAAGCACCCTGCCAAAGCGGTCAGCACAATTGTGATAATCATTGCCACCACAAGCATACCGGGTAATTTATATCCTGTATGATTTCTTTTTAAACGTGACATATAGGTTTTGTTTATTAACCTGTAAAAAGGATTAATTATTTATTTACCTTGATTTTTGATCCAGTACCAGTCTCAGGTTTGGCATATCCATATTTGAGTGCACCGACACCGGATCATGCATGTGCCAGCTAAGGCTTTGGCCCGCTTTTCCGGGCAGAATAATGTCTTCTATTTTCTTGCGGTACAAAACCTGCGGGATATTGTGATCAACAGAAAATTTCACTGTTCGTCCGAACCTGTTGTAGAATTTCACGAGAAGCTCATTGCTGCCATCATGCAGGGGCAATAATACAATGTCTTCCACCTGTTTCATTTTTTGTGGATTGTTGTGCAGGTAGATCTCCCTGCCGTTCAGAAATACCTGTAACCCGTCGGTCCTAACCAGCCGGACAATTAGCTCGCCCCCGCCGTCACTTTTGATCTCCTGCCAGGCATACCAGCATTGATTGCGTTGCGCAGGCCTCTCAACCATATGCCCGTTGTCAAAACCTGCTCTTTCCCATGACTTGCCCATTGGCGTTGGCCATGGACGGTTAACATCAATTTCACTCTCTGCTCCTGTTTTGCGGTCAATCCTCGAGACATGCGGTCCGTTGATATATACCGGTCCTAATTCCTGATTTGCAAATTCACCTTTAACAGGAACCTTCTCGCCATCCTGAAGCTTTAACAGCCGGATCCCGTCTGGAGTAACCAGCTCAACCAACCTGGATTTTTCGGCATTACTATACCAGAGGGTTGCACTGAATTCTCCGGAGATCACCGAAGGCATGCTCCACGATTCCCTGACAACGCTCCTGAAATTACTGTAATAGTCCACGCCCGAAAAACTATAGTGTTTATGACTGTTTTGCCGGTCGAGTACCAGTTTTTCTTCGAAAGGGAGAGTATCGGTAAGGGTATGCGGCAGTATCATAAATTGGTTGTCAAAATGCATTACTACAACACGAATGTCATGAAAGTCCTCTTCTGAAGGGAGCGTTATGATTATATCATTACCATCAACGGTATAAACCGGGGTAATATCAGGATCATCAAGAATATAGCATGCATCAGGGTTACCGGTTATGCCGGTAAGCCTGATCTCGCCGTCAGGCGGCGGACTGGTCAGGTGCAGATAGAGCCTGTTATCCGTTGTGGTGATCTCTCCCCATGGAGGCGATTCAGAAAAACCTGCCGGACGTGTGCCATAGATCGACTCACCATTGACATCCAGCCATTTGCCAATTCCGTGCAGTACATCTTTTTCGAATTGGACAACTGATCCGTCGCCACGGGGTCCAATATTGAGGAGGTAGTTGCCTCCACGGCTGACAACCGTGATAAGGTCTTCCAGCTTTTCACGGATTTTCAGTGACGGGTCGCCGCGCTCCTGCCACGAGCGGTAGCTCCAGGTCTCGTCAAACATGGATGCGGGAGTTTGCCACGGAGTGTCAAGGGTGTAGCCGGGTACCTCATTGTCTCCCAATACCGTGAAATCGCCCATATCATTACCAAGACGGCCGCTAACCATGCATCCTGGCTGGAGGCTGTGGACCAGCTCCCTGAGTTCACGACTCTGCCCGGGATCAAGCGATCCCATGTCAAACCACAATTCAGAAATCGGACCGTAATTTGTCAGGAGTTCGCGCACCTGGTTCATATTGTACTGGTGATGTTTGTCGGGTATAAAATCGGCATTATGACTGGAAATGGGATAAGCCGGCGGGTAGTGCCAGTCGATAAGCGAAAAATACAATCCAAAATTCAGTCCGTGACGCTCACACGCTTCTGCCAGCTCTTTAATAACATCGCGGCCGTAGGGAGTAGCCTGTACAATGTTATAGCCGGTATATTCTGAATCAAACATGCAAAACCCATCATGATGCTTGGAGGTTATCACAACCGATTTCATGCCGGCCTCTTTTGCCAGAAAGGCTATTGAATCCGGATTCCACTTCTGTGGATCGAAACGGTTGGCAACACGTGCATAAACATCAGAATAAATTCCTGCATGAGCCTGTATCTGCTCGGAATAGCCCCTGGTAACAGGCTCGCCGTTCCACATTCCGGCCAGTTCTGAATATATTCCCCAGTGAATGAACATTGAAAATTTGTTATCATGCCACTCACCGGTTGGTTCCTGATGCCGTCCGTGGGGCTTTTCCGGCGTTACTGATCGATTATCCAGTTCAGGATTTTCGCATGAAAAGCAGGCTGCCGCTATGATCAGAATTCCTGTAACCGGAATTAACCTGCATAATGTATTTAACTGAAAAACCGACATGCTGGATGGTTTTTTAAGATTGCACTATAAAAATACATTTTTCGGACTAAATAGAACAATATATTGAATTATCTGTTAACTTACTAAATGAATCTGGAAATAATAAATATAATATTCAAATGGGAAAACATTACGTAAAAATAAGATCAATTGAAAAGGTAACACATGATACACTAAGTATAATTACCGATAAACCGGAAAACTACACTTTCAGACCGGGTCAGGCAACAAATATAGCAATTGACAGAAAAGGTTGGGAGGAAGAAAAAAGACCATTTACATTTTCGTCACTGCCTGAAGATGATTTTGTTGAATTTATAATCAAGACTTATCCTGAACATGACGGAACAACAGATAAGCTCCTTCATGTCAAGGCAGGAGAGAATCTCATTTTGTTTGATGTTTTCGGCTCAATTGATTACAGGGGAGAAGGGGTTTTTATTGCCGGAGGGTCAGGTGTGACTCCCTTTATCGCCATTCTCAGGGATCTGAGGAAAAAGAAACAGATTGGCAACAATAAACTTATTTTTGCCAATAAAACCAGAGATGATATCATTCTCAAAAAAGAACTCGAGGAGATGCTTGGTGATAACTTTGTAAATATCCTGTCTGAAGAAAAAGTCAACGGGTATGCACATGGCTTCGTAACTGAAGAATTTCTGAGGGAAGAGGTTGGTGAATCTGCTGGTTATGTATATCTCTGCGGCCCTCCCATGATGATGATGACTGTGGAGGGATACCTCAGGGATATGAATGTAAATGAGGACCGGATTGTGAAGGAGGTTTTCTGAAAATAATCAGTTTTTAATACCGTTATTCAAAGAGGTATACTAAGTGTTGTTGACCTTCGGCCGAACTAAAATGCAGGATTTTGTTCATTTAGCAATACTTTCCGGATGCGACTTTCATATCTTTTTGTGAGACGCAGTATCAAGGGATTATAAGAATTACAATTATAGTATAGTCAAATAATTAAAACCTAAGATTATGAAATATTATTTTGAAAAGAAGATCAACAGCGGATTTGAGGAGACTGCCGCAAAGATCACTGAGGAACTCAAGAAATACGGATTCGGGATCCTTACGGAGATAAACATGCATGATAAGTTTAAGGAGAAGCTTGGAAAGGATTTCAGAAAATACCGGATCCTGGGTGCTTGCAATCCTTCCTTTGCCTACAAGGCGGTTCAAATCGAAGACAAGATTGGGACAATGTTGCCCTGCAGTGTCATTGTTCAGGAGGTTGCCCCTGAAGTTACGGAGGTTGCTATAATAGACCCCTACACTTCGATGAAGGGAATCGGAAGCGAAGAGCTGCTCAAGCTTGCCTCAGAGGCTGGTGAAATGCTTAAAAAGGCAGTAGATAGCGTATAGCCCTTACTTTGGCTGTTATCCTGCAGTTACCTGAAAACCGATGCAAGCTTTGTAAAGCCTTCTTTAAATGATTCCAGGCTGGACGTAAAGGCATCTTTTGCTTCCTCCCATTTTGCATCTGAAGCGTTCATAAGAGAATCATATTTTAATTCTAATTCGGCTTTCCGTAATTTAATTTCGGCCAGGCTCTTTTCATACTCCGGCCTGATTTTTTCGTTGGTCTTTTCTATTTTTGATTCAAGTAATTCAATTTTGCTGAATATCTCATCAATACCCTTTTTTGCTTTCTCTTTAAAATCATTTTTTTCCATAATCTAAGTTTTTTAATTTCCGTGTTTAAAAACATTTATTAATTTATTTGAGTAGTTACCGGCTTGTCAATTGTCCTTTTCCATGTAAATCTGTACCGGTTATACTCAGAGCCGTTAACCCTGGAGTGAATTTTTTATATAGAAGAGCAAAAACTATTCCATAAAAACAGGTTCTATAATGTTTTTTATGAGATCTGATTTAATAACATCAAACCGGATCATGATACAGACATTACCGATGGAATTGATAATGATGTTACTGATTTGGGCTGGGGATGCATGCCACTAATGTGAAATAAATCCACAATTCTACACCCGATTTTATTTTAGACAGATTTTATTGTGAAATGATCCATATCTGTATCGGTTAATTATTTTTTAAAAGTAATTACCTGCAGGATAGTAAATTTAACGCGTGGCATTTTGGATCAGGAAGAATTCGTTTATGCTTTCAAGGTCCAGAATTCCTTTAAATTTATCATTATCCAATACCGGAACGATATCATAACGATTCATTTGCATTTTTTTAAAAACATCAAAAAGTGTCATGCCAGGATTTACCTTTTCAATATTTTCGTTAACCACCTCTTTAATGCTACCTTCTTTCCCGTATACATTCAGACCTTTAATCAGGTCATTTTTTGTTAGAATACCAGCATATTCTCCCCCGGATTTGATGACAAAGCCCCTGTTTGATATATGCATAAGCTTCTCTGCGGCTGTACCCAGTGATTCATTCTCGTCCAACTCTTCGTAATCCGTTTTTACAATATCTTTTACCGTGAAGTTATTCAGTATATCCCGGTATTTCATCATCTCATATTCACCCCTTGCGCCAAGAAAAATAAAAAACCCGATTACTATTAAGAATGGATTTAAAAAGAACCCTGCAAAAATGAATACAATAGCAAATATTTGTCCAATGTCCTTTGCAATTCTCGTTGCTTTGAGTTTGCTCATATAAACTGAAAGAGCAGATCTGAAAAGTCGCCCCCCGTCCATGGGAAATGCAGGGATGAGATTGAAAGCTACAATGAACAGGTTGGCAGCGAGCAGCATCACAAGAAAGTTATTTGTCGTGATGACTCCATATTCCAGTTCTGCAAGATCTGCAGAACTGATAAACGTCAGATATAACCACAAAATAACCGCAATAATTATGTTAACAAGAGGTCCTGCTGCTGAGACAATGAATTCGTCTTTAGGTTTTTCAGGCATTTCTGAGATATTAGCCATACCTCCAATGGGCAAAAGGGTAATACTTTGGACTTTCCCCCCAAGCTTTATGGCTGTAAGTGAATGTCCGAATTCATGTAACAGGACACATGCAAATAAAGCCAGAACAAATAGTATATGCATAAGGATTTGCACTGGCTCCAATCCCTGATTGACAGTAATAAATATTATCCATACGATCAGTAAAGAAAATGTCCAGTGCACCGAAACCTTTATCCCGAATGGTTTTCCAAGATTCAATGAAAATCTGCTTTGCATTCTAATATACCAAGTTAATAATATTAATATTCAATTAGTTATGCTCAATACATAATTTATCTTCAGTATTTCAAATGGATGAATTTCACAACTGAACATTTTGGCTAAAAGTTAAATCATATTGTATGTGAAATCGACTGAAAGTCAATGTCACATCTGACTTGTATTGCTAAAAGAACAAATAACACATGTGAGATCGACGAAGTCAATCCCCTTGTTTTATTTATTGTATTTTGTGAGACTTTAGTATCATGGGGATTCATTCGTATAAAGTATAGTTATCAATTACTCCTGGTAAACCAGTACAGGTAATTTTGCTGCTTTTAATATTTTTTTTGTAAAACCGGGTTTAAATATCCTTTCAATAAAGCTTTTATTTTCCTTCAGTAATACGATCAGGTTTACATTATTGTCAATTGCGTATTCATTGATATATACTCCAGGGTTTTTTTTCTCTTTATCTATTAGTGTTTTTACCAGAATCTTTTCATATTTCAGCTCTTTTTTTACTAATTCAAGGAATCCCTTTTCTTTGGTTTTCTCTCCGAAAGCATCAGAATCTGAGATATGGAGAGCTGTGATCTCAGGAGAAAACCTGCCGGTTAAGTTTATCAGGTTTTTCAGGGTATGAATATCTGTTTCGTTATAATCTGTAGCATATATGATCTTTTGATACGGATTATAGGTTATTCTGTATGGTATCATCCAGCCCGGACAATTAATCCTTTGAATAATACCCGCATTAGCAGCCTCTGTAGTCCATGCACTACCTTTATCCCTTCCTTCCAGCACTACCATTTCAGCCTTTTTGTCAGATATATACTGGGTTATTAACAGATCTTCAGCACCTGTTTCAACACTGAAATTAACAGGAACATTGTTGGGTAATTCTTTGCGGACTTTCTTGATTTTTTCCTGTATAAGTTTAAGTGCATTCTTTTGATCAACTTCAATTTCAGTTCCTATTGGCTGGGCCCCGGGACGTATTGCACCTGAGCTCATTGAATATATTGCCGGATTTTGAATATATAGAAAATGAGGTGTGTAATTCAGATCCTCAGCCATTTGATACGTATATTTAATAAACTCTTTGGAGTTAACCGGGTTATAAATTATTGCGAGCAAAGTTTTCATAATACTAATCTCTTAATATTTGTATGTATTATCAAAAACTGCAAATGCTATTCCATTTTTTACAGCAATTATTTGTATAAGAGTATTAAATAACATACAATGAGTGGAGTATGAAGATTGATGAATAGGTGCTATATCAGGGATAGTTAATAGTTGTGATTCATGGGGAAATGGAAATGTGGAATAATGCCTCAATTCATATTTTGAATTTGTAGTAATTATTTTGTGATTGAAAATTATAGCATTTGTGGTTTATGATGCGATAAATAAGTGTTAACTTAGCTGGCAGGGAAGCTCAAAATAAAGTACTTAGTTATGGAAATATCCTCTAAGCAGGTATTCCTGAATAATATGTTTTATCCGGATTCCGGGGCAAACTATGAGATTCAGATAGCTCATCAATGTTTCAATATTATCGGGCTGTTTATAATTATGGTTGATGTTAAGGGGAAAATCACCTTTGTAAATAACAGGGCAAAGGAGGTGCTTTGCTGTAATGATGAAAAATTAACAGGAAAGGATTTTGTCCGGAAACTGGTAACCGGTCAAGAGCAGAAAAGGATAAAATTACGTTTAACGAAATTCCTCAGCAAAAATGATTCCAACAGTATTAATATACTTTACCGTTTAAAAACAAATACGGATGAGGAACGAATTATAGATTCACAAACAACAAAAATATGTGATACCAGTGACAATGTCCTTGGAATTATTATCTCAGGCAGAGATATAACTGATTATAAGGTCAGTCATGAAAACCTGCAGCAGGACATAAATCTTTACCGGACTCTTCTGAATAAAATGCCGGAAATTAATGTTTTTGTGTTCAATAAAGATATGCGCTTTGTACTTGCTGAAGGGATTGAAATGAAGAATATCGGATTATCAAGAGATGATTTTAAAGACAGGTTATTATCGGAGGTTTCAAATAATAAAATACGTGGGATATGGACATCCTTATTTGAATCTGTATTAAATGGAGAAATAGTAAGCAGAGAATACAAAGTTGATAATTATAATTATCTGATCAGGGTTTCTCCTTTGAGGGACGGGAATAATGCTATTCATTCCGGATTGGCTGTTGTAAGGAATATTACCGGCGAAAAACTGTCAGAAAAGATTCTGAAAAAATCTAAGGAGGAAGCAGTAAGATCGGGTAAGGCAAAAATTCAGTTTCTGGCACGTGTCAGTCACGAGATCAGGACCCCGCTTAATGCTATCATGGGATTTACTGAGCAACTTCTTCAAACAAAATTATCTGGTAAGCAACGTGAGTATGTTGGAATAATCGATAACTCCTCCGAACTGCTGCTTTCACTGGTCAATGATATACTTGTGATGTCGAAGATTGAGGCCAATCAGTTAAGGTTTGAAAAAAGTCCTTTCAGATTGAGCAGTAAGGTAAACTATATACACAGCGCCATAGCTCTGAAAGCCAAACAAAAGAAACTTGAGTTTGATTGTGAAATTGATAAACGCCTGGAGAGGGTTATAAAAGGTGACTCATTTCGCCTGGAGCAGATTTTGATGAACATGCTTACAAATGCAGTTAAGTTTACGAACAGGGGCAAGGTTAAGTTGATTTGCTCCCTGTATGATGAAACCCCGGAAAAGATCCTGATAAAATTCGAAGTGACTGATACGGGAATAGGAATAACTGACAAATATCTTAAAGATATTTTCAAGCATTACCGGCAGAGCAGTTCAGATAGCGAAAAGAAAAATGAAGGAATTGGCCTGGGCCTTGCTATCTGTAAATATCTTATTGAAATGCAGGATGGCAGCCTTTCAGTATCCAGTCAAAGGGGAGTAGGCACAACATTCTCATTTATTATCCCCTATCAAAAAGGGCAGGAAGAAGATATCTCTTCTTTTGATCCCGATACCATTGATCCGGGTAAATTAAAAGATAGAAGAGTACTCCTGGTTGAAGATGATAGTGTAAATATGTTACTTGCCAGGACAATTCTTGCGAAATTCAGTTGCTCGTGCGATATAGCGATTAATGGAAAACAAGCATTAGAAAAACTTGACTCGGAAAAATATGACATTATACTTCTTGATATCCATTTGCCTGATATTAATGGTGTTGAAGTAGCAAAATATTTAAGGGAGCATAAAAAAGATAGTGAGAGCCGCATAATTGCGCTAACCGCCGAGGCTTTGAAGGATGATATTTTAAAATACGAAGAGGCAGGAATTGATGACTTAATGATTAAACCTTTCAGGGAGAGTTATTTATACAGCAAGATGTGTGAAGTACTTCTCTTATCAGAAAAATCGTCGTTTAAACCCAAAACAGAAATTATACTGAAAAATGAACTCACTCCGAAGCCTTATGATTTATTCGAGTTAAAAAAGATGGCAGATAATGACTCCGAATTTGTAAATCAGACTTTAGAGATATTTATTGAAAATTCGGAAAATGCTGTCAGGTCACTCAGGCAATTTCTGAAGAATAAAGACTGGAAACAATTAGGAGAGACTGCACACAGAATGCTTCCCTCATACCGCCATCTTGAGGTGGATGCAGTAATTCCCAAACTGGTGGAAATAAAAACAAAAACATTGATCCACAATGATAACAGGAAAATCTCAAAACTTGTGGAAGAGACTATAACTGAGATTGAGAACCTGATAGTGGACCTGAAAAAAGAAATAACCCGTTAGGGGCTACCCGAACCCCGGTGATTATTCAGGGAACTACCGTTAAATAATATCACTTCAGACATAAAGTAGTACCTGTACAACGTTTAAAAAAGCTGTCGGATTGCAAGCTATTTAATTAAAAGTTGTTCTGAAACGGGCTTACTTTTTTTTCCTCTTGTGAATATGTGTTGCATGGCCGTAATACACCTCGGCGGCTTCCATAATCGTTTCTGAAAGTGTGGGGTGGGGGTGAACCGTGAGTTCCAGGTCACGTGCCACCGCTCCCATCTCTATTGCCAGGGTAGCCTCCGATACAAGACTTCCTGCATCCTTACCAACCATTGCGGCACCCAGTAACCTGTCTGTTTTGGGGTCAATTATAAGCTTGGTAAGACCGTTTTTCAAACCGAGACTAACTGCTCTTCCTGATGCCGCCCATGGGAATTTTGCCACCTCAACATCAATACCCTGCTCTTTTGCTTCAGCCTCGGTGAGCCCTACCCATGCAATCTCAGGATCGGTAAATACCACCGCCGGTATTGCTTTGGGTTCAAAGGCCGTTTTATTGCCGGCAATATGCTCTGCAGCAACGCGCCCCTCATGTGAAGCCTTGTGGGCAAGCATCGGCTGACCGGTAACATCGCCAATGGCGTATATATGATCAATATTGGTGCGACGCACCAGATCAACCTTAATGAATCCCTTATCATCCATCTCAACCCCTGCCTCTTCCAGTCCGATCCCCGAGGTATTTGGCTTACCGCCGATAGATACAAGCACCTTATCGAATGTGCCGCTTTTCTTCTCACCCTCCTTTGTTTCAAATTCCACGCTGACTTTTTTCCCTTTCGGGGAAACAGACGTAACTTTGGTATCGAACATTGTCTTTTCCATCAGGTCTTTGCGTTCCTTTTTGAATACATCCCTCAGGTCCTTGTCTGATCCCGGCAGAATATCGGGAGTAAATTCGGCAATGGTTATATCAGACCCGAGAGCCTTATATATAACGCTCATCTCCAGTCCTATATAACCGGCACCAATTACAAGCAGCTTTTTGGGCACCTCCCTGAGCTTAAGGGCTGTTTCCGCATTCATTACCAGGTTATCATCAAACGGGGTGTCGGGCAGACTGCTGGGTGAAGCGCCCGTGGCTATGATCAGACTTTCAAATTCTATCTCCTGTTTATCCTCCTTCTTTTTACTTTCAGCAGGCGTAAACTCCAGTTTGTTCTTCCCGGTAAGTATGGCGGTACCCTGCATATAATTAACTTTTCTTGCTTTCGCCAACTGTCCAAGTCCCCCGGTAAGCTGTTTCACCACCGATTCCTTCCATGACCTCACCTTCTTGATGTCAACCTTTGCATCTGAGAAGGTGAGGCCCCAGTCCCCTGCATGCTCCGCCTCATCTTTCACCCTGGCAATGTGCAACAGAGCTTTGGTGGGAATACACCCATGGAACAGGCATACTCCGCCCGGATCATCTTTAGGGTCTATAAGTGTCACATCCACTCCCAGGTTTGCTGCCTGAAAAGCTGCAGCATAGCCTCCCGGGCCGGCTCCCAGTACAATTAGTTTCTTTTTCTCTTCCATGATATTTATTAAAATACTGAAACTGTTCTAAATTATTAAAAAGCTGTCTTACTTTGATACTGACATGCGGGGCCGGGTCATTGTTGATTTTGATCCGGACTGTTTAAATATTGCTACTTAAACATTGTCAGCAGCGGGTTTTCCATGGCTTCACAGAGCCATCTGAGAAACCTGGCTCCATCGGCGCCGTCTATTATCCTGTGATCGTAAGACAATGACAGGGGCAGCATCATCCTTGGCTGAAACTCACCATCAATATATACCGGCTCCATCTGCGATCTGGAAACACCAAGAATTGCAACATTGGGCCTGTAGACAATGGGTGTAAAGTTTGTTCCTCCTATACCTCCAAGGTTGGATATAGCAAAATTACCACCCTGCAAAGCATCAGGCATGATCTTTTTGTTACGGGCCTTTTCAGCAAGCTCGTTAAGCTCGATGGATAGCTCTGTTATAGATTTCTTATCCGCATCCCTGATAACAGGCACCAGCAAGCCCCTTTCCGTATCGACTGCCACACCAATGTTTATATACTCCTTGTATACAATCTCTTCATTCTTCATATCAAGGCTGGCATTGAACCTCGGGAATGCTTTCAGAGCCTCTGCAGTGAGCTTCAGAAGTATTGCTGTGAATGTAAGTTTTGCACCCTCTTTCTCGACAAGTTTTGAATATTTTTTTCTGAAACTCTCAAGTTCGGTCACATCAGCCTTGTCAAACTGGAACACATGCGGTATGCTCTGCCATGATTCAGCCATGGTTTTAGCAGTAATTTTCCGGATGTTGTCCATCTTCTCCCTTCTGACATTTCCGTATTTAGAGAAGTCGGGTAATTCATAATCATCGGCAGCAACACCCTTACGGCCTCCATTCTCAAGCTGCTTTTTTGCCAGGGCCTTTACATCATCCAAGGAAATCCGGTCATATGGACCTGAACCCTTAACTTTTGAAATATCGACACCAATCTCCCTTGCAAGCCTCCTGACTGAAGGAGCTGCAGGAACCATAGTAGCCGGTTTTCCTGGTTCGTCATCTTTATCCCCGTTATCAGAGGGGCGCTCATACGAATATTCGTCCGACGAGGTACCGGAAGGAGATTCTTTCTCCATTTTACTGGTTTCAGCAGCTTTCTCAGATTTATCCTCTTCCTTCAGGGGTTCAGCATTTTTATCCTTCTCCTCTTCTTCGCTACTGCCTCCTTCCTTTATCTCCTCTCCGGAATCACGTTTCTCATCTTCCTCCTTCTTCTCCTCCTCTTTTTCTTCCTTATCCCCGCCGGCAGCGGTATCTATTGAGAACATGACCTGTCCGACCTTGACCTCATCACCTGTACTTATTTTTATTTCTTTTACGACACCTGCAAAATCCGATGGCAGTTCAAAGGTTGCCTTATCACTTTCCATCTCTGCCAGTGTGTCGTCCTTTTCAACTTTATCGCCCACCGAAACGAGTATTTCCAGAACAGTAGCCGTGGTTACGTTATCGGCAATTTCGGGCAGTTTTATCTCCTTGATCATTTTGAGGCTTTTTTAAATATCTAATGGGTTTAACTTTTCGCTATCAATCTTAAAATCTTTTTTTGCTTTAAGTACATCTTTTTTGTCCAGTTTACCTTCTCTGTAGAGACTATGGATGGCAGCGTAGGCGATATGACGGTCGTCCACTTCGAAATAATCCCTCAAAGCCCTCCGGTTGTCACTCCTGCCATACCCGTCTGTGCCCAATACCGTCAGAACGCCCGGGAACCACCGGCATACAGTCATCGGTATTGCCTTCATATAGTCGTGTGCTGCAATACAAAGGCCCTCATCACCTTCCAGGCATTGCTCTATATAAGTTTTTCGGGGTTTTTTGCCTGCATTCAGCCTGTTCCATCTGTCTGTTTCCCTGGCATTGTCATATAACTCCTTGTAGCTTGTCACACTCCACACATCAACAACCACTTCATTACTGTTCTCCATCATCTCTGCTGCTCTCAGGGCTTCATTCAGAATTGCACCGCTTCCGAAGAGATGCACTTTTTCACCTTTTCTCTTTTTCGATTTCCTGAATTTGTACATGCCTTTGAGTATTCCCTCTTCAACTCCATCAGGCATTTTGGGCATCCTGTACTTCTCATTCAGCACGGTGATGTAGTACATCAGGTCTTCCTGATCGACGAACATCCTCTTCATACCCTCTTTTACTATTACAGCCAGTTCATAGGCATATGCAGGATCGTAGGCTTTTATGCTGGGGACCGTCATAGCCATCATGTGGGAATGGCCGTCCTGGTGCTGAAGACCTTCCCCGGCGAGTGTTGTACGCCCCGAGGTTCCTCCGATAAGGAAACCTCTTGCACGTGAATCGGCGGCAGCCCATATCAGATCGCCAACCCTCTGGAAACCGAACATCGAATAGTAGATGAACATGGGTATCATGTTGATCTTGTGGGTTGCGTAGGCTGTGCCGGCTGCTATGAACGATGACATGCAGCCTGCCTCGGTAATTCCCTCCTCAAGAATTGCACCATCGGTTGCCTCTTTATAGTAAAGCAGACTATCCTTGTCCACCGGATCATAGTTCTGCCCGGTATGAGAATATATTCCGAACTTGCGGAATAGGGAATCCATCCCAAAGGTTCGTGACTCGTCCGGAACAATGGGCACAACCTTTTTACCCATATTTTTGTCCGCCATCATTTTAGACATCAGTCCCACCATCGACATGGTGGTGGCAAGCTCCCTGTCTCCTGACCCTTCAAGCAGTTCGTTGTAAACTTTTTCATCAGGAAGAGTAATCGGTTCGGCCTCCGAATTTCGTTTTGGAAGGTACCCTCCCAGAGATTCCCTTCTCTTTTTCAGGTACCGGATCTCTTCACTATCTTCCGGTGGCTTGAAGAAAGGTGCTTTCTTGGCATCTTCGTCCGAGAGGGGGATGCCGAACCTGCTTCTGAAATGGAGCAACTCCTGTTCATTAAGTTTTTTCTGCTGGTGAGTGATGTTCCTGCCTTCACCTGCTTCACCAAGGCCATATCCCTTGATCGTCTGTGCAAGAATCACCACAGGTTCGTCCTTGTGTTCTACTGCTCTTTTGAATGCGTTGTATACCTTTTTTGGATCGTGTCCGCCCCTGTTAAGTTTCTGTAACTGATCGTCCGAATAGTTTTCCACCATTTTCAGAAGCTTCTCGCTCTTCCCGAAAAAGTCCTTTCTGATAAATTCACCCGACGAGACTACATACTTCTGGTACTGACCGTCAGGGGTATCCTCCATTACCTTAAGCAGGTCACCTGACTCATCACGGGCAATAAGGGGGTCCCAGTCCTTGCCCCATATTACTTTTATAACTTTCCACCTGGCACCCTTAAAAGCAGCCTCCAGCTCTTGTATTATTTTGCCATTACCTCTTACGGGGCCATCAAGACGTTGCAAATTACAATTTACAACAAAAATCAGGTTGTCCAGCTTTTCACGGCTTGCAACTGTTATTGCACCAAGTGATTCGGGCTCGTCCATTTCTCCGTCACCCATGAAGGCCCATATCTTTTCACCTGTTTTTTCCTTCAGGCCACGGTCCTCAAGGTATTTGTTAAACCTTGCCTGGTATATGGCCATAATAGGTCCGAGACCCATTGATACCGTAGGGAACTGCCAGTAATCAGACATCAGCCTGGGATGGGGATAGGATGGTAATCCTCCATCTTTCCTGAGTTCCTGCCTGAAGTTATGCAGATCCTTTTCAGTAAGTCTGCCTTCCAGAAATGACCTGGCATATATTCCAGGAGA
>SKND01000068.1 GCA_007120695.1 Bacteroidales bacterium
CAATTCATTTAAAAAATTAATAATATGAAAAAGTTACTATTTTCCATAATGGTTGCAGCCTTTGCAATGTCGGTTTCATCCCAGGAATTAATTGATCTTTACAAGAAAGGTGCTATCCGGTTAATTCCTGATGAGGAATATGCCATAAAAACAAACTGGGATGAAGTTTTCAGGACATATTATGATACCTTATATGGCAGACCCATGGGTAACAGAAAATCCCTGCGGATAATGCCGGATGGCTCTGTAGTGGTTAACCATGCCTACAGGAATTACTATACAAAGTTCACACCCGATGGTGAATTTGAGGAAGAGTTCGGCATAAAAAACAGAAACGGGCAACGATTTGAAAAGATAAAAAGTATTGAGGGAGTTATCGATAACAATAAGTTCTTTACTGCATTGGACAATATGGGGAATATGATTTGCTTCGATTTCGACGGAAATTATGTCAAGACGCTGAAACTGGATTATATGGCCCGGCAGATGGTTCCACTGCCCAATAACAAAATTGCTGTGTCAGGCTGGGTAATATGGCGAACAAAATTCCGGGAGTTTGTAGCTATTGTAGATTATGAAACCAATGATCAAAAAATTATCTGGGATCATTTTACAGAAAGAACTGGTATATCTGAACAGCGCAAGCTCTTTAATTACAGTTATGCTTTTGAAGAACGCGGTGCGTTTTCATGCACCACAATGCCATTTTCAAAAATGACAGGTATGAGCTCTCCTCCCCAAATTGCCTGCCTTGAAGACAGACTGATAATTGCGATTCCGGCAACAGGTGAAATACTGGTTTATGATTTAGAAGGCAATTTGAAATCAAACAAAAAGATAGAATGGGGCCGAAATTATATTTCAGTAGAAGAACAAAGAGAGATACAGCAAAATGCTATTAAAAGATATAAAAGTATTAAAGAACCGAAATTTGCAAGTTGGGTATCTCCTGAAGAAAATAAAAAAGCCCTGGAATCAATAATTATGCAAATGGAAGCAGACTTGAACAAAATATCCGAGCCATTGCCCATTCCTGTTTTCTCTACAATAATAAAAGACTCTGATGATAATTTGTTATTCTTTGAATATCCTGAAGAGGAAAATGCAAACAGATTTAATGTATGGATTTATGAGAACAACGGAAAATTCATTTGTCAGAGCAGTTTTGTTAGCGATGAATACAATCTGGAAATAAATCCATCCAAAATGGTTTTTCATAACGGATACATTTATTCCCTGCAACTCCATAAAGAAGCCAACGGTGTTCCTTTAAGACTGGTCAGATTTAAAATAACAAACAACTAACCAATATGGTCTATAACCAATTAAAAAGTAGATTAAATCTTTCTTATGCTTACTGGTAAATGCTAAGTGTATGTTTGGGGCGGGAATTTGAATCACTTTACTTTGCTCTCCCGGTTTATTCACAATTAAAGCAAGTTACCGAATTTTATGAGTAACTCACCTGAAATATACACTTTGCTGGCGTTTCAACGGTTTTTTATTGTTCCGGTAAATTTGTAAAAAGAGTATATCCCGAATTTCAACAATACTAATTTATCTGAAAATGCTTCAAGATACCCCCTTTTATGTTTGGTTTTACTTACTCCTTAAATATATAATCAGTTGTATGGTACCGCACCAGATGCCATGCCCTGAGGTAAACTTATGCTTTCCTGGAAAATCTTATTGTACTCAAATACATTCATAACGAATTTGTATAACTCCATAAACAAAGGTTTACCGTGTGAAATCCACTTTTTATAAGGCTTCGCCTCATACCACAATAAATTGTTAAAAACCCAATAGTGGCAAGCTACCTGTACACCTAAAACAAATCAATTATACCTCACACAACGCACAGAAAACCCGAATCGTTTATTATTGCTGTACCTGTTCACACTGCTGCTATCGAATACCATACTCCGGTACCAGGCGAAGGTGGTTAAAATCCTGGAATCGTCACCGGAACTGCTCCACCAGTGACCGCTGTAGCCGAGGTTGGTAAAAGAACCATTGCTGATGCGGTAACCACCCGGAAGGGCTGAGAAGCCATACTCATCGATGGCGGCATTGTTCGGACTTTCCAGGCGAGGGTGGGCATCGGGAGAAGTACGGGTACTTTTCAGTTTCCCTCCGGCATCTTCCCCAAGGTAATCGGTTAAGGTTGTCCATTCCTCATCGGTGGGCACTCTCCAGCCAGCAGGACAAAGGTTACCGGTTTCAACAGCGTACCAGTTGTAAAGTGCGCCGTACGCCTCAAAAACCTCATCATCCGAGTTTAACCCCTTAATCCGGGAATGGTCGTAAATGGCGTAGGCTCCGGTGGTTAATCCTGACCATTGTTCAGCAGTATGACCTGTGGCTATGTCAGAGCCATCGTTGTATTTAGTGGTTTTAAGGTTTTCTGCCATCCATTCCTGTGTTCCAATTTTGACAGTTTTATAAGCATTGCCTTCAATGTCCATAACTGTTTGTGCATGTAATCCTGTTAGTCTTAATCCTAACAAAATTAAAATGCATGATTTTAATAGCTTGTGTCGCATTTTGACTTCCTTTTCTAATTGGTTATTACTAGTTTTTTATCTTTCTGCTTTTATTCTTAAAGTGGCCCAATACCGCACCCTCTGGGTCGGAAAAAAGAATTCAATAAGATACTTCAGAGCTCTTCTACGGGGTAATTCATTTTCAGTTTCAAATTTGTATTGGTCTTGCTCCAATGACCGCCAATGCCGCGCTAAACGAAGTTCCGCACTGAAGGCGAAGGCTGCCAAGCTTGCTCGAGCAGACTGTATAGCCCGCAAGGGCGGGACCAAATAGCGTTTAGCTACATGTTCGGGCACGTTTTGATTCAATATCCAGCTAAATCTGATTATAAGCATAAAGATACATTGCAATTTTGTTTAGCGCGGCATTCAGGCACATTTCTTTTGGATGCAGGAGTTGCCAGGCAACGGGCAGACAAAAGTTCAGCTTTAGCTGAATCGAGGGCAACTTGTTGCCTGAGATTGGCGAAACCAATGTGTCTGAACGGTCGATTGTATGTTACAGGCGGGAATTATTTCTACTTCAGCTTGACCCTCTACCCTATTCCCTTATATGAGCAAGATAATGAATTTATCAAAATAACCCGCCTGAAATATACACTATGTTATGCCCCTGTGCCTTTATTCTTGGTTTTTTGGTTTTTTAGTAAAATCTCTAGCAAAAATCCAGTCACATAACTAACTTTATTTAAACATGGTATAATTATTTTTTAAGTATTTAGTCAAATAACTTATAAAACAGTTGACAAACTGATACTTCAGTTGTGTATTTGTTTGAGATAAATAAAACTATTGCCACGATCAAACTTACTAAAAAAGAAGAGGAAGTAATGAAGATCATCTGGAAACTTGAAAAAGCCTTTGTCAAAGATATTATTAAAGAATATCCTGATCCCAAACCTCATTACAATACTATTTCATCCCTTGTAAGGATATTACAGGATAAAGTTATCGTAGGATTTAAGCAGTATGGGAACACCTATGAGTATTTCCCCCTCCTGCCAAAAGAGGAATACCGGAAAGTGTTCATGAAAGAAATAATAAATGATTATTTCGATAACTCATTTCCAAGAGCAGTAGCATCTTTTATTGAGGATAAGAAACTTGATCCGGATGAAATTGAAGAAATAATGAAACTGATAAAATCCAAATAAGTCATGGCAGATATCCTTTATTACCTTTTGAAGGTTTCAGTCGGAACAACTGTGTTTTATATCACTTACCATTTACTATCTGTGTCGTCCTGAAAGAAGTTTGCAGTTTTTATTGGTAATCCTGTTATACATTTACAAAGCTAATTTGACATTAGTTGCACAAGTCATTATATTTGGTTTAATAATAAACCCAGACCATCATATTGTCAATCAGGAATGACAAAATTATCTGATTTCCAGAAAGTGCCAATTTTCAATATTAGCAAGTCATTTAAATAAATTCGAATTATGAGGATTGAAAAGGTACCATCATTAATTGGCCGGTATACCGGTAAATCATATAAAAAAAAGGGCTATAGTTTATCATCCGTATTGATAGTATTAATTGGATTGGCTTTGACCGGGTTAAATGCAAATGATAATATACCAGCTGCACCAGAAGCTGACCGGATGACCGGAAAAAATACAATCTCCGTTGGAGTGGCAAAAGTTAATATCACTCCTGCGGTACCCGTTATTATGGCTGGTTACGGGGCAAGAACCGAACCCTTCAAAGGAATCAATGATTCTTTGTTTGCGGCTGCAACAGTTTTTAGTGATGGAGTCAACCGGGCGGTTATCATCACGGCCGAGGTTCTTGGGTTTTCTCATGAGTCCTGGGATGAGCTGACCGGCAGGATCGAACGGGAAGTCGGGATACCCCGGAAATATATATTGCTTGCCCCGGTTCATAATCATGGTGCCCCTTCCACAAGGGCATACGGTGATGATGTCAGTGACGACCTGCTCGCATATAACAGGGAGTTAAGGGATAAGCTTGTGGCCGTCACCAAAGGGGCTGTTATTAATTCGCAGCCTGCCCTGATTGGTTCCGGAAAGGGAATATGTAAAATGAGCATGAACCGTCGTGCCCTTAATGCAAACGGTGGTATACGGATTGGAAGAAACCCGTATGGCCCTTGCGATCAGGAGGTGGGTGTGGTCAGGATAGATGACCTTGACGGAACACCCTTTTCACTTTTCGTGAACTGGCCAACCCACGCTACTGTAATGGGTGGTGCAAATTATATGATTACGGGCGACTGGCCCGGTGCAGCGAGAAGGTATATTGAACGGGAGTTCCCTGCACCTGTTATTGCAACCATTACAGCAGGGGCATCGGGAGATATAGACCCTATTTATCGTGTCAGACCTGATTTCCGCGAAAGCGAAATGGAAGAGATAGGAATAATACTTGGCAGGGAGGCCATAAGGGTTGCTGATGAGATCAATACTTTCCCGGCCGGTTCGATAAGTGCTTTACAACGGGTAATTACCCTTCCGGGGAAAGCAACCGAAGGCTCCTGGCAGAAGGTTGACTCTTTCGAGCCGGGCCCCGATGTTGATGTGCGCCTGTCGCTTCTCAGGGTGGGGAATATTCTTTTTGCGGGTATTTCAGGAGAGGTGTTTACGGAAATAGGAATGAGGGTAAAAGAGATTTCTCCCTTCAGATATACTTATGTGATTACCCATTGCAACGGAGCCAGCGGCTACCTGATTACTGATGAGGCATACGGTAAGGGAGGGTACGAGGTTTCTGCAACACGGGTGATGCCGGGTGCAGAGGGTGCGATTATTACAAATCTTGAAGAGATGATGAATACAATTGACTGATTATTGATTGAACCTGAATTATGAACCCGTGGCTTGAGAGTAGCTAATTCGAAAACCTTCCGGGGAATGGGATTTATATTTTAGCTGATTATTGGTATTTATCTCTATTGTTATCTGAAACCTAAAAAAGAAGAAAATGTGGAAAAAAAATTATTCAAGACGTGAGTTTATTAAGCAAAACTCTCTTACAGGTCTGGGAGCTGTTATCGCGATGACTTCAACTCCTTCAGTCCTTGCCACTGTTTCAGGTGATACAGGAACTCCTGCTCTTCTTGGAGGGGTGCCGGTCCGGACAGAACCATGGCCATCCTGGCCGGTATGGGATACTGTTACTGACGAGAAGTTTGTTGTGGATGTGCTTCGCAAGGGAGTCTGGTGTCGTGCGGGTGTTGACCCGAATGTAAGTGTTGTGTCAGAATTTGAAAAAAAATGGGCAGAAAAACTGGGCTCAAAACGTTGTCTTGCCGTTGTTAATGGTACAAATTCATTGATCATTGCACTTCGTATGCTGGATATTGGTGGCGGTGATGAGGTAATAGTCACTCCCTATACTTTTATAGCTACAGTATCTGCAATACTTGAAGTTGGTGCAATGCCGGTTTTTGCCGATGTTGATCCGGAGACTTTTCAGATACGCCCTGAAAATATCAGGAAAAAGATAACACCCCGTACCAGGGCTATTTTGCCTGTACACATTCTGGGATTGCCCTGTGACATGCCTGCTATTATGGATATTGCCCGCGAAAATGATCTTATTGTTGTCGAAGATGCCTGCCAGGCCTGGCTTGCTGAAATTAACAATCGCAAAGTAGGCACATTCGGCCATGCCGGATGCTTCAGCTTCCAGAATTCCAAGCATCTTGCCATAGGTGAGGGTGGGGCCCTGATCAGTGATGATGATGAATTCATGGACAGGTGTCATTCCTATCATGATACAGGCAGCCGTTACGGACGGATGGACGACCTTGTCGGGGGGACTTATGTTATGAGG
>SKND01000051.1 GCA_007120695.1 Bacteroidales bacterium
ACCGGTCGGTCGAAGCAGAAAAACTCCCAAAATCAAATTTATGGTAATGTGCTGATTTTGCCCTGCCATCAAGCAGCTGGATAAAAGAATGCCGGTTGCCACTTGTATCCATTGCCACTCCCGGGATTATGGCCAAAGCGCTTTTTTCGTCACTGCTCAGTATTTTAAAGTACCATCCTTCAAAATACCTTCGCTTTTTACCCCATCCCTGGAAATGGGAAGGATTGAACAGTGATCTAATTTTATTTCCAAGCATTTAACTATATACTATGTGAAGAAGACGAGATATAAAGCATTCTTGTGTTGCCTGAAGAACAAAGTTAAAATATTATTTTAATAATATACACTTATGCAGACCTGCATATAAGCTTCTAACCAACTATTTCAATAACAATTCATTTACAACCATCATTAATGAATCCCAACGACACTAAAGTCTCACAAAATAGCATGAATCATTATAAACAAGGAAAATGACATCAACAGTCAGTAACCGGCAATTCAGGCTGTGTGGATATAATGTTCAAAAATGTGGAAAAAGTCCACAAAACTGAAGCGATGTTATGCTCTGCATATAAGAATACAAATATTTCACTTCTTCTTACTCCTTGCCAAAAACACTTAAATCAATCAATTATGTGGCTAAGAATAAGAAATTGGCAATGCTAATTGTTTACATACATTCTTTGGCACAATTCTTAACTATTAATTAATATAATACGATTCGTGTTCTGCTAATAAAGAATTTGAGTTTTAATCACTTAAAAACACTATCAATATGAAAATTACGATTCAGAAAATCTTTCCTTTAGTGGGAGTGGTATTACTACTTACCGGATGTCCCGGTACAGTAGAAGAAATTGCAGAGGTTACCGAACCCTTACGGCGACCTAACGTGGCGGTTCTTGTAGGAGAGGGTTTTCATGACGGAGAGGCGTATATGCCGATTGGATACCTAATTAACCAGGGAATGGACATAACTGTAATCGGTCCGCAGACCGGTACGGTGAAAGCCTACAACAGCGAATTCACAATAGGAATTGAAAGAGCTGTGAATGATGTAAGTGTTGGTGATTTTGATGCACTTGTACTGCCCGGAGGAACAGCTCCTGCAGGATTAAGAGAGGTTCCTGAGGTAGTGGAGTTTGCAAAAGAGTTTTTTGAATCAGGAAAACCGGTTGCAGCAATCTGTCACGGACCACAGGTTCTTGTTACTGCCGGTGTTCTTGAGGGCAGGACTTCAACTGCTGTTGGTGGTATACAGGATGAAATTGAGGGAGCAGGTGCCACATATCTGGACGAGGAACTGGTAATTGACGGCAATCTTATAACCTCACGTACACCACCAGACCTGGATGTGTTCAGCAAGGCAATTGCACAGGCTGTGCATGAATCATTTGATCCTGACCTGCCAAGGGCTATACCACCTCAGCCCGGAATGTGATTTGGATGAATGCATAAGACCTTAATAAACAGTTATCAACTTCATTATAAGCCGGAAACCTTTTGAAGTTTCCGGCTTTATTTTATATATTGAAGTATTGACCTATATCTGTTCAAAACAAGCAGTTTCAAACATTTTAAACATATTTTGGTTATTATATTGTTTTCAGGTTATATCTTGTACAAGATTACGGCACTATTTCCGGTAGGAAGTATTTCAGATTCACATTTTTATTGAAGACTCAATTTTAAATACCCCAAATCCAATATTTTATGAAGAATATAAAAGGCAGAGAAAGAGTGATCATTGAAAATGTTTCTCCTGAAATAGATTGCGGGAAATACCCGGTAAAAAGAGTGGAAAGTGAAAAAGTTGAAGTAAGTGCCGACATATTTGCAGATGGGCATAATGTGATCAGGGCAGTTCTGATATTCAGAAAGCAGGGAAAAAGAAAATGGGAAGAAATCCCAATGAAGCATATTGGTAATGACAGGTGGAACGCAGATTTCCGGGTAAATGAAACTGGATGGTACGAGTATACAATCCAGGGCTGGGTTGACCATTTCGCATCCTGGCAAAAAAGTTTCAAACTCAAATATGAAGCCAATCAGGATATCGGTATTGAACTGAAGATAGGTGCCCTGCTGATGCAGGAATCTCAGAGGCAGGCTTCACCTAAACTCAGAAAGGATATCAGCAAATGGGTATCAGCAATAAGCAATACCGGCGATAATCCTGCAAAAGCTGTTGCCCTGGTCCTGAGTGAGGAGGTAAGTGACATTATTTATTCCTGCTCGGCACGTAATGACGCAGCCGTTTATGAGAAAATTCTTAGGGTGAACGTTGAGAGAAAGAGGTCACTGTTCAGCAGCTGGTATGAATTATTCCCCCGGTCAGCATCACCGGAACAGGGAAAACACGGGACCTTTAAAGATGTTGAAGATGTGATCCCCCTTGTAGCGAAAATGGGATTTGACATACTCTATTTCCCTCCCATACACCCTATAGGTGCCTCTTTCAGGAAAGGGAAAGACAATGCTCCTGAAGCAGGGCCTGATGAACCGGGGTCTCCCTGGGCAATTGGCAGTATTGAAGGAGGGCATAAAGCAATCCATCCCGAACTGGGAACATTGGAAGACTTCAGGAATGTTGTGAAAAAAGCCGCCGGCTATGGAATTGAAATCGCCCTGGATCTGGCGTACCAGTGTTCACAGGATCATCCCTGGGTAACAGAACACCCGGAATGGTTCACCTGGCGGCCGGATGGGACGGTGCAATATGCAGAAAATCCGCCGAAAAAATACCAGGATGTTTTGCCCATGAATTTTGAAAATGACGACTGGCAGAACATGTGGAAAGAGCTAAAAAGTGTTGTTGATTACTGGATAGAGCAGGGAGTAAATGTTTTCCGCGTAGACAATCCTCATACCAAATCTTTCGTATTTTGGGAATGGATGATTGGGGAGGTAAAAAAGAAACACCCTGACATCATCTTTCTTGCGGAAGCATTTACAAGAAATAAACTGATGGACAGATTGGGAAAAATCGGTTTTACCCAGTCTTATACATATTTCACCTGGAGAAACAGTCCCCGCGAGTTCGTTGAATATCTGCAGGATCTTACCAGGACAGAGCGGAGGGAATACTACAGGCCGAACTTCTGGCCAAATACACCTGATATACTTCCTGTTTCCCTTCAGCATAAAAACGAAGCCGCATTTATTGCCCGCCTGATAATGGCTGCAACGTTGTCATCAAGTTATGGCATATACGGTCCTGTGTTTGAATTTATGTATAATGTACCGCATCCATTGCGCGAGGAGTATATTGACAATGAAAAATACGAAACAAAACATTATGACTGGAGAACAATGACCCGCATGCGAAAACTGATCGCACTGGTTAACAAAATACGTAATGAGAATCCTGCGCTGCAAACAACCTGGAACATCTGGTTTGCTGAGGTGCAAAACGATCAGTTGCTGTGTTATGGCAAAACAGACGATGAAAAAGAGAACAGAATATTTGTAGTGGTTAACATGGATCCCAACAATACGCAGGGAGGCTGGATAAAAATCCCGTTGGAGGAACTTGGAATTTCACCCGGGATTGATTTTGAGATGAACGACCTGCTTACCGGCAACAAGTTTAAATGGAACGGAGAGTGGAACTACGTGGAGCTGAACCCGCAAATTTTTCCGGCCCATATCTTCAGGATTGTCCAATAAAACGGCATAATTAATGATAAACAATCATATTCTTATTTTATGGCAAAAAGCACAAAAGTAACAGCCTTTGATGATCAGCTTCACTGGTATAAAGATGCAATAATCTACGAACTACATATCAAGGCATTTTATGACAGTAATGCAGATGGTATAGGAGATTTCCAGGGTCTGCTGTCAAAACTTGATTACCTCGAAAATCTTGGTGTGACCGCAATCTGGTTGCTTCCTTTTTACCCCTCTCCGTTGCGGGATGACGGATATGATATTTCCGATTATTACAGCATTAATCCTTCTTATGGCAACATAAGTTCATTCAAGAGGTTTCTGAAGGAAGCGCATAAAAGGAATCTGAAGGTAATTACCGAGCTGGTAATAAACCACACCTCCGATCAGCACCCATGGTTCCAGCGTGCGCGAAAGTCAAAACGCGGTTCGGCATACCGCAATTACTATGTATGGAGCGACAACCCTGATAAATATAAAGACGCCAGGATAATCTTCAAGGATTTTGAAAATTCAAACTGGACATGGGACAATATCGCCAACCAGTATTACTGGCATCGTTTCTATTCACACCAGCCGGATCTCAACTTTGATAACCCCCGTGTGCAGAAGGAAATATTCAGGATCCTGGATTTCTGGTTCGACCTTGGGGTTGATGGTTTCCGTCTGGATGCTATACCCTATCTATTCCAGAGAGAGCAGACCAATTGTGAAAATCTTCCCGAGACACATATATTTCTTAAAAAACTCAGGGCACATGTTGATTCCAAATATAAAGGCAAACTGCTTCTTGCAGAAGCAAATATGTGGCCTGAAGAATCAGCGGCCTATTTTGGCGAAGGTGATGAATGCCATATGAATTACCACTTCCCCATAATGCCCCGAATGTTTATGGCACTGAAGATGGAGGACCGGTATCCGTTGACAGACATATTCGACCAGACCCCTGAAATTCCTGAGACCTGCCAGTGGGCAATGTTCCTCAGGAACCATGATGAGCTGACCCTGGAGATGGTAACCGATGAAGAGAGGGATTACATGTATAAAGTATACACAAAAGATCCAAAGGCCAGGATTAATCTCGGTATACGACACCGGCTGGCCCCGCTTCTCGATAACAACCGCCGGAAGATAGAACTGATGAACTACCTGCTCTTTTCCCTTCCGGGCACTCCTGTTTTGTATTATGGTGATGAAATCGGGATGGGAGATAATTACTATCTGGGCGACAGGGATGGTGTCAGAACACCAATGCAGTGGACGGCTGACCGTAATGCCGGATTTTCCCAGGCCAATCCGCAAAAGCTTTATCTCCCGGTAATACTTGATCCTGAATACCAGTATGAGGCAGTAAATGTGGAGAATATGCAAAATAACTCTTCATCCCTTTTATGGTGGATGAAAAGGGTTATGGGCATGAGAAAACAATACAAAGCCTTCAGTCGCGGAGACACAAAATTTTTATCACCAAACAACTCCAAGGTGCTGGCTTTTCTGCGTATATACGGAGATGAAATCATACTTGTCCTTGCAAACCTGTCACGCTATAGCCAGGCAGTTGAACTTGACCTGCAGGATTATAAAGAATTTGGCCTGACCGAGGTTTTCTCCGGAAATAAATTTCCCGCAATTAAAGAAGCTTCATATCTGATTACAATGAGCCCTCACGGGTATTACTGGTTCTTGCTTGAACAACCGGCTGTTCCGATAGCAGAGGTTGATGACAGCCATGTCCCAAAGATGAAAGTGGCAAAATATGACGATCTTTTCAAACCGGCAGGCGTTAAAGTTCTAACCGGAAAACTTATCAGGAATTACCTCAGAACTTGCCGGTGGTTTGGAGGAAAGGCAAGACAAATAAGAGATATAGCATTATCTGAAATAATTCATATTTCCTATCATCAGGAACAGTTTTCATGGCTTGTAATCGAAGTTAACTATATTGAAGGATTGCCCGAAATGTACCAGTTACCGGTAAGTTTCGCCAGCAAAGATTACGAGTCCGTTATACGTGAACAATCCGCTCAGGGAATAATAGCCCCTGTTACCATTGACGATACCCGGGGAGTTTTATACGATGCCGTATATAGCAGACTATTCAGGGAAGCTATATATGACAACCTTTTAAAGAACAGAAAAATAAAGGCAAAAAAAGGTGATCTTGTATTTTCTGTTAACAAGGAATTCAGAAGTTTACAAAAAAGCAACCCTGATGACAAAGAGTTTAATGCCAAAGTTCTTAGTGCAGAACAGAGCAATACATCAATCATATTTAACAGGAAATATTTCTTCAAATTATACAGGAAACTTGATCGCGTGATCAATCCTGATGTTGAAATACTGCGTTTTCTAAGTGAAAAAACCGGTTTCAGCAATGTGCCACGTTTTCTTGGCACCATAGAACACAGGAACACTAAAGACTCGCCAATGGTAATGGGAATGATGCAGGAGATGGTAGATAACCAGGGCGACGCATGGGATTATATAAGTGACGAGCTGAACCGGTATTTTGAAAGGGTGCTGGCCTTTCCTGAATTTAAAACTGTTCCCCAGGTTAAGAGTGATCTTCTATATAGTGGTGAAACTAATAATTTGGACGAAAGCATCAGGGAGGTTCTCGGAATAGCAGTGTTTGACAGGATTGCAATGCTGGCAAAACGA
>SKND01000041.1 GCA_007120695.1 Bacteroidales bacterium
AAAGCTGTAATATTCAGTCCTGCCTCCCCTTTGGCAATAAAAAAATCATTGGCTTCAAGGGAGTTATTTTTTATTGTAAGGCTACCTTCTATAACGAACCCTGACACAAAGCTGTGGCCGCTATCAGTGTATTTATGATTGCCTTCAGCAAGTGATACCTCTTTAATAACCACCCCTTCTGTTTCCATATTCATTGGTGATCCCGGTCCGCAATAAACCTTTGTACTGATTCCCTTTCCGATAATGGTCCGGAACATGTCTGATGAATAGTTATCGTATGAAGAGGGAGTATTAAGGCTCTTTTCAAGGTTAGGATCAGTCCATATTTGAAGCACCGAAGCACCAGGTTCAAGCCTTAGAGATCTGATAACACCATTTCCGGATCTGAGAACCTGTGCATCACCTGAAATAAGACTCTTCCACCTCTTTAGTTTATAGTCATAATGTTCAATGACTCCGTCAAGAACAAATGTAAGGATCTCGAATCCTTTATGAGACAGTTCGCCAGTCTCACCTCCCTTAAGCGAATAGAAATGTGACCAGTAACAAATAACTGAATATGGACTCAGGAGACCATCATCTTCTCTGAAGCCCAGAGGTTTTTTTTCGAACAGACCTGTTTCTCCGATTCTGCCACCAGCCTGCTCGGCACTTGTATAAGAAATTACAGCCATCCCGGTTATAATAAATCATTAAAAGTTGTTAAGTATAAAGATAATCAAAAATCATAAAACATCATTGAACCGCCTTTGATAATTAATTAGTCCGGTTATCGGGAGATTCCTTTTCACACGGGTTTGATTTTGTCACATTGGAAAATATTGGTATTTTAGTAAGGTTTTTCCAATAAAAAACAATCCTTCATAAATCCCCATGATACTGCGTATCACAAAAAGCTATGAAAAGAGACAACCTGATTATTCTATCCCTGGTGCTTGTATTGAGCGGCTGTGGCATTTTTCCCCGGTCAGCCGGGGACAGTTCTTTAATAGCCGATAAGATTCACAAACAAGTATTGACTATTGATACGCATACTGACACACCGCTTCTATTCGGAAGGGAAGGATACGATATAGGAAGAAAGAATAATCCGGCGCAACGAGGGGGACAGGTTGATTTCCCCAGAATGATTGAAGGGGGACTGGATGCAGCATTTTTTGCTGTCTTTGTGGGACAGGGTGAAAGGACTAAGGAGGGCAACAGAGCAGCAAAAGAGAGGGCTCTGAACATTTTCCGGCAGATACATGATGCCATTGAAAATAACTCTGAAGTGGCCGGACTGGCACTCACTCCTGATGATGCATACAGACTCAGAGATGAGGGCAGGCTGGCAATATATATAGGCCTTGAAAACGGTTACCCGTTAGGCATGGATATTTCAATGGTAGAAAAATATTACGATCTGGGAGCCAGGTATATAACTCTCTCACACTCCAGGAACAACGACATTTGCGATTCATCTACCGATCCGAAGGGACCCGAGCATGGGGGACTGTCACAGTTTGGCAGGGAAGTGGTAAGGAAGATGAATGAAACAGGTATGATGATCGATGTAAGCCATATCTCAGATGAAGCTTTTTATGATGTTATAGGAATCACAAACACGGCTGTCATTGCCTCACATTCTAATGCCAGGGCAATATGCGACCATCCCCGGAATATGGATGACAACATGCTGTTGGCCCTGAAAGAGAACGGAGGAGTTGTCCAGGTATGTATTCTAAGTGCTTATGTTAAGACTCCTGAACCAAATCCGCAGAGAGATGCAGCACGGCAGGATTTGAGGGAGCGATTCAATAACTTTGAAGGTCTCTCGGAAGAGAAGATGGAGCAGGCCCGCGAAGAATGGCACCTGGTAAATGAGAAATACCCGCAAGAGCTTGCCACTGTAGCCGATCTGGTAGATCATATTGATTATATTGTTGAACTTATCGGGATTGACCATGTAGGCATAGGTACAGATTTTGACGGCGGAGGATCACTCGCCGATTGTATGGATGTAACAGAGATTGGTAACATAACTCATGAGCTTGTAAACAGGGGCTACAGCAAAAAGGATATTGAAAAGATATGGGCCGGAAACTTTATGAGAGTGTTCAGAGAGACCGGGGCAGCAGCCCGGATACCATCCATAGCCCACACCAGCCGGCTTCCGTTAGCAGATCGTTAAAAAGAAAACAGGAAATAAATTTAACTAATTTTATATCGGTATCGTTTATAAACAGAAAATCCCGCCTTGTGAGCGGGATTTTCTGTCTGGCAAGATGTTTTATGCAGGTGCTGTTCCCGGGGTCGGTGGCACTGCAGGTATATCAACCGGTCCCATCTCAAGATTCTCGGGGCCAAGTCTCATGGCAGAGTTCATCATCTCATCCCATGTCACTTCTCTCCCGGTGTAGGCTGAAACGCGCCCCATGATTGCACACATATTTGATTCTGCAACGTTCTGTGTCTCATTCAGGTAGTTGCCTGTGCGAATTGCCGTAACCAGGTTTATATGTGTCTGGTCATAAGGGCTTATAGCAACACTGTTCATTGGCTCTCCGTCATCACCAAGCGGATATTCATATTCCCAGATCACATTCCCGTTATAGTCCCATATCCTGTTCTGGGCGTTTGTATAACCTTCGGTACCGAATATCAATTCAGATACATTATTGGTACAACCGTCAATCTGGCGGCACATACTGTGCATATGCCTGTTATCATCAAATACAAAGTCTACGCTGAAAAAGTCATACTGATCACCCGTAGGTCTTCTGTGTCTTCCACCAAAACCGAGAGCTTTGACAGGATGCTTCTCGAAAAACCAGTTAACAACGTCAATGTTATGAACATGCTGTTCTACAATATGGTCTCCTGACAGCCAGGTCCAGTTAACCCAGTCGCGAATCATGGCTTCCATATCAGTCCAGCCTTCCTGCCTGTTGACATGCCACAGCTTGGACTGGTTCCAGTAGCAATTGGCTGAAACGAGATCTCCAATTGCTCCGTTCTTTACCATTTCAAAGGTCTTGACATAATCGCGCTGATGCCTTCTCTGAGTACCGGCAGCAACATACAATCCGGCTGATTCGGCCATCCTGCCTGCAGCCATCACCTGGCGCAAACCGACAGGATCAACGGCAACCGGTTTCTCAAGAAATACATGTTTACGTGCCTGTATTGCAGCTTCAAAACTTCTGGGTCTGAAATAAGGAGGCTCACAAAGAATTATATAATCAACATCTGAGTCAATGACTCTCTGATAGGCATCGAAACCGGTAAAACAATTCGCATCGGGCACCTCAACGCCAACCCTCTCCTTAAGCTGTTCCCTGCACCTGTCAAGTCTGTGCTCGAAAACATCACCCAGTGCTGCTATTTCAAGATTAGGTCCGCTATTGATAAAGTTTATAGCAGCTCCGGTACCACGGCCACCACAACCTATTACTCCTGCCCTTAATCTTTGTCCGTCAGGAGCCTGATCAGGGAATGTTGGACCAACATATGTCGGACGTCTGCTGCATGAAGATACAACTGCACCTACACCAAGGGCACCAAGGGCACCTATGGCTGCAGCATTACCAAGAAATTTGCGCCGACTTAAAGCTTTTTTTTGATTCATAATGAATTTTATTAGATTATTAGAATTGGTTAAAAAAGATTATTTAGTGCTTGTCCATAATGTCCGCCTGATGCTTTACGCTCGTCAAAATTTATCAGATGTGACTTTTTGATTAAGACACAGAATTTATGGACGGATTACATTTTGATTTTATTAATATTTCGAATTTTTGTCAGTTATCGGGATCCCAATCCATTACGACCCTGAAGCCAACCTCTCTTGTATCGGTAAACCACCATTCACTCTTTGGTATCTGGGGGTCAGTCATCTGCCATGCCTGATGCCTGGTGTGGCTCCTGGCAGCAACTCTTACGTCACCTGCATCTGAAGTGAATGATCCTCCCCTGATGACTCTCTCAGTACCGGAACCGGGTCCGGTCGGATCAACAACAACCTGTCCTGCCTGGTACTGTGAATAAGCATCCGGAGCATACCAGTCGGAGCAGAATTCATAAACATTGCCAAGCATATTTTCAAGTCCGAACGGATTCGGCCATACTGTTCCGGGTGGCTGTGTTCTTGACTGGCTGTTTTCACTGTAAATTACGTAGGAATTGATTACAGCCGTATCAGGTCCGAAGATCCTGTTAAGAAATCGGTCACTGCTGAACTTTCTTGGATCACCCTCAAAGAAATAGGGACCTGTAGTACCTCCCCTTGCTGCATATTCCCATTCGGCCTCTGTCGGTAACCGGTAAGACTTGCCCGTCATTGCAGATAACCATTTGGTATAGGTCTCGGCAGCGTGCCATGTCATTGTAATGGCTGGTCGGGAACCCATGCCCCAGCCCTGATCAGGCAGTCCCCATGGAGGAGTTGGACCGGTTATTGCGTCAACCTCTCCGAGATTTGTGGCATAAATATTGTCCTGCCTGCCTTCCGCTGCTGTTGACTCATAAAAGGCAATAAACTCTTCCCAGCTCACCTCGATGCGGCCCATGAGAAACGGGCTGATCTGAACTTCCACCTGGGGACCTTCGTCATCATTTCTGTAAGGCTCATCCGGCGGACTTCCCATTGTGAATGTACCACCCGGTATGGCAACCATATCAAAAGCAATGGGGGTACCAGGGATTTGCTCGGTAAAATCGCCGAAAGTCTCTACAACAGCTGGTTCGGTAAAAACCTCACGATCGGTGTCATCGGCTGTTCCAAATTCGATCCCCTTCTGTGCGATTTCAGAATAGTGCCCCACATGCAGATGGCAGTTAAGACAACTCAGGTCATCCTGGTTCTGGTTATAGTACAGATGAGCCTGTTGCCCGTCTTGAGAAAGCTGCATGGGAAAAAGATTCTGATGGCATTTTGTACAGGATTCATCATAGACAAAATCAACAGCTTTTTCAACAGTTCTTTTAGCCTCCCAGTTTATCGATTCGGGATCTTTGAATATCCAGCCATACACATCTTTGGATCCATGCTTGGCCTTTGCAAGCAGATAATTGATATCCCCCGGAGGAGGAAGATGACATTCTGCACACTGAACATATATCCCACTCTTGTTGTCATAATGTGTTGATTTTTTCCATGACTCTTCTGCATGAGGGTGTACGTGACAGGCATTGCAAAACTCATTTGTAGAAGTGTACCTGACTATCCTGTCGCCCAGAAAAAGAAATAAAGTAGTAAGCACAACAGGCACCAGTATGATGAACCTGCGACCACGTCTAAAGGATTCTCTCTTGATCATTAATTAGTAATATTGAAAATAAATCAAACTATTTGGAGTATCTACAACTTGCTATCCTGCAGGACATTAAGGGTCGCCTTCATTGTTAAGGCTGATAACCGCAATTATCCATAGCAATTATAAGCATTTTCTTTAAAAAACCTAATGATATTTACTTTTATTTGATGTGTTTATATAGATTTTATTTAACACGGGCCGTCTGGTCCTGTAATCTTGCCCGGGTTCTTTCAGCAACCGGAGCAAGGATTTCTGTTATCCTGCTTCTGAGGATTGAAATATTTCTGCCGTGGGAACTCTCATTTTTGCACAGCCTTCTGAAATACAATTCCTCCTTTAACGCCCGGGATGACCGGCGGCACCTGTATGCATAGTACCCGATGAAAGGCATGGCAATAATCATTGGTATAGTTATGCTAACCGGCAGAAAAGAAGAAAACAGGACTGCAAGCAGCACATAATTTAGAGGAATAAGTAAAAATCCCAGAGCAAACTTAAAGGAGCTGATAAACTGGGGGTCCTTTAGCTTTTTCAATGCTATTCTGATAACTGCATATGGAAATATATGCAGGGCAAATCCGGCAAGAAATAAAGGGTAGCACAATACCTGTTTGACAAATGAATAAACAGGGTTGTGACCAGTATTGTTTTCAAGTGCCTGGGGAGAGATGCCGTAGTTTTCTGTTAACCGGAGTAACTCATCACCCAGTTCCCTTAATTTTTGAACCTTTTCAGGATTCTCATCAAAAAACTCATACATAGATTGAGAGAATGTCTTTGAGATTAAAAAATTACTGCATGTGCCGGAAATCCCTTTACCAAATTGTTTTCTCAAAGCAGCTGATCCGGTTACCATCAGCAGGTAGTCCTTGTCATAATGATGCTCGTCTCTTACATTTATCATCAAAGAACTCAATGATTTTGCGAGATCTTCCCTCATAGAGTTAATTCCTTTCTGGGGATGAGTTGCATAAAGTTCGCGATAATCAGACACACTCAACGGCTCACCATAATTAACTGCAAGTTCCTCAAACACGCCGGAGGTGTCGCTAAAATCAAGTCCTACCGGAACAATCTTAACATCAAGATCTCCTACGTAGATCTCATCAGCCCTGAATGCGATCCTGAATATCCCTTTTTTGAGGGTACGCAACCGTTTTTTATCCCCATGATTACCTTCTGGCATTATTCCGATACTTCCTCCCCCTGCAAGTACTGCTGCAGTACTTCTGAATGTATCCTCATTCTGGCTCATATTGCCTACACCATCCCTGATACGGTAAACGGGCATTATCTTTAAAAAATGAAGCACCCTGGCTATAAATGGATTCCTGAATAAATCGGCTCTGGCAAGATATACCGGCTGATATTTATTGGTAAGTAAAACGGCAAGAGCATCCATCAGGGCATTCTGATGGTTGGCAGCAAAAATCAATCCGCCCCCTTCGGGAATATTCTCTCTTCCATAAATATGCACCTTTCTGTAAAACAGATGAAATGCAATCGACGTAAAAAATTTAACTACTGCATATTTCCATGACCACCTGCCGGTATTCAGATTTGGATCCATATCAGGTCAGGTTAATTGCCGGCAAGATAATTATTATTTCAAAATATACAATATGTCTCACTGACGGTTCCTCTTACTCATGTAAAATTTTACTGGTTAATGGTATTATTTGTAATTTAGCAGGATGAAACACTGAATACGAATTATCTGCAAAATATAACTCATTGATTACAAAATTGATTAACCTGATTTGTACGTATGAAGCCGGTTAAGATGACAAAGGGAGCTGACAACAAATCGCTGATCCTTTTCGACGGAGTATGTGTACTCTGCTCAAATGTAGTCAGGTTCATCATCAGGCACGATAAAAATGACCATTTCAGGTTTGCTGCCCTTCAGAGCCGGTGCGCCGGCAAAATCCTGGCTGACGAAAAGATCCCGCCCGGGAATTTTGATACGGTTGTACTTGTTGAAAACGGGAAGGTGTACCAGCGTTCTGACGCAGTTTTAAGGATTGCAGGGAAATTATCAGGCGGATGGTCTCTTCTTCGGTTCTTTATAATCATTCCGGCAACTGTTCGCGACTTTTTTTATAAATTTGTCGCCAAAAAAAGATACAGATGGTTTGGTAAATATAACCAGTGCATGATCCCAGACAGCAACATTGCAAGCAAGTTTGCCGATCAGTCGTTTCTTGATAATTGAATATAACTATTATGAAAAAATCCGGAGCTATACTCCTGACAGGAGGAGTTTTTCAGCTTATATGCATTCTGTATGCCTCTGCTGCACCCTCTCACTATACTTCACCATTAAACAGCACACGTTATTCCGACACAATTCACCTGGTCGATACTATAAGACTGACAGATCCAGTTCAACCAGCTGACACTATCCTGCTGAATGACACTATAGAGATTATTGATGCCATTCAGCCGGGTAATACTGTTAAGATGAATGACACCATAACTTCTCCTGTGGCCGGCCAGCAAAAAGCTGAAGAGGAAGTGGGGGAAGAGCCCAAACCATCAAACTGGACAAAAGGTGTTCACTCCTCCCTGAGCTTTGCACAAATCTCACTCTCCAACTGGTCTGCCGGCGGACAAAATTCCATGTCTTTCAATTCATACTTTAACTCATTTATTAATTACAAGTCGCCGGATGAGAGATTCACATGGGAAAATTCGCTTGACCTTGGTTATGGTCTTATAAACCAGGAACACCGGCGAACGGTAAAAAGCGATGACAAAATAGATTTCTCAACAAAAATGGGACTCAGGGCGTCAGAATTCTGGCAATATAGTTCACTTATCAACTTCAAGACACAATGGGCCAAAGGATTTAAATCGCCGGGTGACACGCTTAAGATTTCCAATTTCATGGCACCTGCCTACCTGAATATTTCGATTGGGATGGACCACAGGTTTGACGAACAGCTCAGATTTTATCTTTCACCTCTTGCAGGAAGGGTTACCTATGTCCTTGACGACGATTTGTCGGCTGCGGGAGCCTTCGGAGTAGAACAAGGAGAGAACAAAAAATATGAATTCGGTGGTTTTATCAGGGTGCAATTCAACGCAACGCTTATGGAGAATATCACTGTGAGTTCAAGACTGGAGCTTTTCTCCAACTACCTGGATAAACCACAAAATATGGATGTCAACTCCGACACAAGGATCAATATGCAAATTACCAGGTTTATTGCTGCTAATCTGCAGATCCAGATGATGTATGATGAGAGTTCCAAGATCAGGGTGGATACAACGGGTGATGGCGCCCTTGACACCACAATCGGTCCGCGGGTGCAACTTAAACAGGTTTTCGGACTGGGACTGTCATACAGGTTTTAGGCATCAGCTAAATTGTGTGTCATACGCCTGTGCATAAACACTCAGGCTTCAGCCTCGCCGGAAGCATCCTCAAAGGCCTTGAATTTTAAGCTAAGCATACCCAGAAATTTTATAAAATGATCCATAGCGCCCGATGTTTCCGGGGTAATTTTGTCATTTCTCAGGCGCATCATCAGATACAGGTAAACTGCATTCAGGCAGGTTTCAATTTCATTATTAGCAGACCACTTTTGCCTGGCATTCATCTCCCTGATGAGAGGCATAACCGATGCATACATCTGATTATAATCTGATTCTTCCGGCTTATTGAGAAGTAATAAGTGAAACCCGTAAAGTTCGTTAATGACATTCGTGATAAAACTGACGTGGCCCACCTTTTCAACCTTATCATTCTTCATGTTAATTGCAAGATTTTCGTACCAGTCCCTTATCTCTTTTTTAACATTACCTGGCTGGTCATATTTGCTTATGAGGTCCCTTTCAAGCCTGTCAATATCAAATTCAAATGCCCTGATAGTATCTTCTACCTGCCACATATAAAGTATATATTCGGCTATGTTGGTTTTTCTTTTTTCACGTGAAATAAGCATGGCGTTAGTTTTCAGTTGTACTATAAATCGGGTTTGCTAAGTTTATCAATTATTCTTCTTTCTTTTTTGGTTGGCCTGCCTGCCCCTCTGTCACGTTTTGCAAAAACAATGAGGTTTTTATGCATAAACTTATCTTTCTCTTCATCGGGTGTTATATCTTCAAAATATTGAGCAGCAATTTTTGCGGACTGGCGCTTCTCAACCGGGGCGAGCACCTTGTATCTGAAAACAGATGGTGGTTTCCTGATATATATTATGTCTCCTGCCTTAACTGCTCTTGATGGTTTAACCGGGATATCATCAATCGTTACTCTGCCTTTCCGGCAGGCTTCGGCCGACTGGCTCCGGGTCTTGAATAACCTGACAGCCCATAACCATTTGTCGATTCTTATCTCCTGAGTCTCATCAACTCTGTTTTGCATCACTGTTTTTATTAATTTCGAGCCTGAAACCAACTTTGTGAATGTTGGTTATTGTTACCGACTTGTCAACCTTGATAAGTTTGCGCAGTTTTGCAACATAAACATCCATGCTGCGGGATTTAAAATAGTCGGATTCTCCCCATATAGTCTCCAGGGCCAGCTCACGCGGCAGAATATTATTCCTGTACAGGCAGAGAAGGTGCAGAAGTTGTGCCTCTGTTTTGGTAAGGTTTATTATACCTGAAGAGGTATGCAGGGCCTGATTTTTAAAATCGAAAATCATATTTCCAACGGGAAACCTATCGCGTTGCCCGACTTCTTCTCTCCGTGAGTGACATGACAATACCAGGTCTGCTCTTAGTATTAGTTCTTCCGGCCTCAGGGGGTATAAAATAAAATCATCGGCACAGCTTTTTACCTGGTCGAGAAAGCCTGAACTGACATCGGCTGAGATTAAAAACAGCACCGGAACCCTGCAAATACTCCTTATGGTTGCCGAAAGATCGGTAATATTCTCCTGACCTGGTGAAACTCCGAATATGGCTAAATCAAAATCATTTTTACCAAAAGCATTAAGCAACCAGGGAAGTGTCAACACCTCAACAACATCATAATTATTATCTCTTAGTGCTATCGAGACATCCTCCCTTCCTTCAATGTCAGGGGCAAAAACGACTATTTTATTTCTGTTGCCTCCCATAGAACAAATAGTATAAACAGAAAAATCCAACTATTTGTTGTTGTACAGGTTCATTGTCCGTTCTATCCCCACTGTAACAAAACTCCTTACCGAATCAACTACCCTGTCAATTCTTTCAGGCAGAACCTGCTTTTCTTCCGGGCTCAGCTCACCCAGTACATAACCAACCTGATCACCACTGCCGTAATCCCCTCCAATGCCAAACCTGAGCCTTGCATACGCCTGGGTACCAAGCACCTGACTAATATTGTATAATCCATTGTGTCCGCCGTCTCCCCCCCGGGCCCTTATCCTTACCGTACCAAAAGGGAGGGCCAGATCATCAACTATTACAAAAAGGTTTTCTAAAGGGATCTTCTCCTTCTGCAGCCAATAATTTACAGCACGTCCGCTCAGATTCATATAGGTAGTAGGCTTTAAAAGAACGCATGTCCTGGACCTGTAACGATAATTTGTCACGAAACCATAACGCCTGTCCTCAAAAGAAATATTGGACACCCCGGCCAGGGTATCCAATACCATAAATCCTATGTTATGCCGGGTATTGGCATATTGTTCTCCAAAATTACCCAGTCCGGCAATCAGATACTTCATATTTATAAAAGTATTTCGAAGTCATGATCCGGTGTGTGAACACTTCCCTGCAGAGGGAAAATGATTCATGCGATCGCATATTCAGATCAGCTTTCCTTCTGAGTATCTTCCCCCGAACCTTCAGCCTGGCCTTCTCCGGATTTTCCGCCTTCTCCTTCTCCTTCGCCTTCACCTTCTTCGCCTTCTTCTCCTTCTTCACCTTCTTCGTCATCCCCGGCTATACCGCGTGCCGACCTTGTAAGTTTCACAGATGCTAAAACAAGGTTTGGAGAATCAAGCAACTCAATGTCAGGAAAATCAAGTTCACCTACCTTGATTGATTTACCAAGTCCTATACCTGACACATCAACCTTCAGGATATCCGGCAACAGTCCCGGCAAAGCCCTGGCTCTGATCCTCCTTGCCTCCAGCGCAAGCTTGCCGCCCTGTTTCACACCTTCCGGTACACCATTAAGCTGAACCGGAATATCTATTGATACAGGTTTATCTTCAAAAACCTGGTAAAAATCCATGTGCAAAGCCTTGTCTGTAACAGGATGAAATTGAATATCCTGTAGAACTGCATCATAAATCTTTCCTGCTATGTCAAGCTTCAGAAGATAAACATTGGGGGTGTAAACCAGATGCCTGAAATCGTTCTCCGGAGCAAAGAAATGAATGTTCTCCTCACCCCCGTACAATACGCATGGTACATTACCTTCTTTTCTGATTTTCTTTGAATCTTTTTTGCCTACTGATTCACGAAGGCTGCACTTAATTTCTAACAACTTCATTAAAATAAATTTAACAATTAATAATGGGTGCTACTTAGTTCCGGCTTTACATTCCGGTACTCCATCACACCATTGGCTGTAAATTTTTGAGGTGCAAATATAATAAACTTAAACTATAAACGTGGGACTGATTGACTGATAATTATAAACTTTATCAATAACCTTTGCGAACAGATCTGCCACGGTTAACACCTTTATTTTGTCAGATTTATGCCTCAGAGGTATAGTGTCGGTTACCACAACCTCTTTGATCTCCGACTTTTCGATCTTCTCAATTGCCTGTCCCGATAATACCGGATGTGTTGCGGCCGCACGTACAGATTTAGCCCCCATCTGCATCATAAGATCTGCTGCCAGCAGCATGGTTCCTGCAGTATCAATCATATCGTCAATTATAACAACGTTCTTCCCGGCAACATCACCTATAATGGTTATTTCATCAACGAAATTTGCCTTCTTCCTCAGTTTATAGCAAATTACCATTTCTGAATTCAGGAACCGTGAATATGCATTGGCTCGTTTTGTGCCTCCCATATCGGGGGCGGCAATTACCAGATCTTCAATTCCAAGTTCCTTAATATAAGGAACAAATATTGATGAGGCATACAGGTGATCTACCGGCACATCAAAAAAGCCCTGTATCTGGTCAGCATGCAAATCCATTGTCATCACGCGGGAAACTCCCGCTTTTGAAAGCAAATCGGCAACAAGTTTTGCACCTATTGAAACCCTGGGCTTGTCCTTTCTGTCCTGACGGCCAAACCCAAGATAGGGAATAACGGCAACAACCTTATAGGCTGATGCGCGTTTTGCCGCATCAATCATGAGCAGCAGTTCAAAAAGGTTGTCTGTTGGAGGGAATGTTGACTGGATAATAAATACAACGCTGCCGCGAACAGATTCATCGTAGCATGGTTGAAACTCTCCGTCACTGAACTGTGTGACTGAAGATTTTCCAAGTTCCATGCCATAACTCCGGGCAATTTTATCGGCAAGATACATAGATGCCTGGCCAGAAAAGAATTTAATTGGTGCTTTGTCGGGCATTTGTGAGGATTTCAGTTATTAAAATTAGTTAGTTTTCAGGGAATGCAAAAGTAACTATAATCGAAAGAAATTGGAAATATTAGAGCAGATAAAACACCTGGGCCTGCAATCACTTGTAAACATGCAATATGATAAAACACAAAATACTCCTGCAATAATCTATTCCCATACCCTCCGGGTCGGCGAATTCAAACTCTCGTTTTATTATAAGAATGGACGTAAGCTGTTTAGTAAAAAACCTTAAAGCCATTTTTTCTTCCTGAAGTACAACAGCATACCTGCTCCGATAACCAGCATAACTAATAGCAGGGCAAAATAAGCCCATGGCCATTCCAGTTCAGGCATGTTTGCGAAATTCATTCCGTATACTCCTGCTATAAAGGTCAGTGGAATAAAGATGGTTGCAATAATAGTAAGGACTTTCATTATCTCATTCATTCTGCTGCTATTGCTGGTGAGATAAAGCTCAATAAGCCCGGCTGTCATATCTCTGTGTGTTTCCACAGTATCTATAATCTGGATAATATGGTCGTACAGGTCACGCAAAAACGGTGAAGTCTTTTTCTTTATCAGAGGCGATTCCGAACGTTCCAGTTGCATTATGACTTCTCTTAAAGGCCAGACCGATTTTCTGAGAAGGAGATTCTCCCTTTTCAGAACATATAATTGTTTCAGTGTTTCCTGATCCGGCCCTTTAAGTAGTTTTTCTTCAAATGCCTCCATTTGTTCCCCGAGCTTTTCCAGCATCAGGAAATAATTATCCGTAATAACATCAAGTATGGCATAAGCCAGATAGTCTGCTCCCATCGTCCTTATCCT
The DNA here is from genome assembly GCA_007120695.1 of Bacteroidales bacterium. Classification (GTDB taxonomy): domain Bacteria; phylum Bacteroidota; class Bacteroidia; order Bacteroidales; family PUMT01; genus PXAP01. The sequence goes on from SKND01000041.1 coordinate 13,600, forward strand.
GCCTTTTCCCTTCCTTAATCTTTCACGCAAGGGTTCAAAAATATCATCTTCTTTCTCCTGGAGGGAAATAACATAGTTACGACCTATTATAAAGCTGACCTGTTCAGAGTCGACAATATTTTTTTCTTCATTATATGAAAGCATTCTTAACACGATGAAAATATAATGATCGAAAACCTCAATCTTGGGCCTCTGGTTGGTGTTTAATATATCCTCAAGCACAAGCGGGTGAATATCAAAATGTTCACCCACCTTTGATATCTGGTCGGCATCGTGAACACCCTTTATGTCAATCCAGGTGTTGGTCGGTGAATCTTTATATGGAAAACAATGTTCAATATTTTCGGTATTCAATTCATTTATTTGGCCGGGATCGTAGTCTATTATATCTATCCTGACCTTGTCAGCATGCTGTTTCCCTGTAAATATAAGACTGCCCGGAGGCAGTCCTACTTTTTTTCTTATTGTCTTCATATTCAATCTAAAATAAAATTAATGCAATGTACAAAAGGTAGGCAATAATAAAAACCAAACCTTCCCATCTTTCAATCTGCCTCTGCTTTCCGGTAAAAATAAATGCAAATAGTAAAAAGCTTGCAAAAATATTAACCAGTATATCTGTGCTGGTTCCCTGAACCAGGGGAACTGGATTGATAACAGCGCTGATTCCGAGTATCAGGAAAACATTGAAAATATTTGAACCGACAATATTCCCGATAGCAATATCTGTATTCCCTTTTATTGCAGCAACAACTGATGTAACAAGTTCAGGAAGGGAGGTGCCTGTTGCAACAATGGTCAACCCGATTAATCTTTCCGAAACCCCAATTTCTATTGCAATGTTTACAGAAGATATTACGACAAGCCTTCCACCGCCAACTAACATTGCAAGCCCTGCTATTATCATCAAAACGGACCTTCTTGTACTTTTCTGCCTTACATTAATATCCTCAGAAATATCCCCTTTTTTTGATAAATGATAATTGTATAATGCGAAAGCCAGAAACATGATGAGAAGAATATAGCCATCTGTTCTGCTTATCATTAAATATCCGGTTTTATTTGCGGTTCCGGTATGTGCAAGTGTAAAAATAAGCAATGCAGAAAGCAGACATAATGGTATCTCAATCCACGTAGTAGTGCTTTTTACAGAAAGCGGAAGGATTAATGCAGAAATACCCAGGATGGCCATTATATTGAAAATATTACTTCCCACAATATTACCAATGGCAATTTCTGAATTTCCCTGTACAGATGAAATGACACTTACAACAAGCTCAGGCGAAGATGTTCCGAATGCAATAATGGTAAGTCCAATAACCAGATTTGATATTCGAAGCTTTGAAGCAAGAGCGGATGCATTATCAACCAGATAGTTGGCTCCAAAAATAAGCAAAATAAATCCTGCCGCAAGAAATATCAGGTCCCACATGATATGAGCATGTAAGTTTATGAACATAAAGTAACATAATATTCCTGAGTATTGATAAATTATAAACTTATCTGGCTTTTATAAAACTGGTAATCATTTATTCTTCAGGTGAGTTCAGAAAAAAAGTTCAGAAAGGTGCATCACTTGTCCCGGCCTTGGAGCTCCGCATTTCTTCAAAAAAGGGAGTTCTTTTCTCCTCAACACATTTTGCTGCATAGAGATACATTGAGGCGCTCCATGTCTGCCAGTCCTGTCCCATAGGTCTCCCGTCCTGGGCTTTAATCCATTCATTAAAGCCAAATTCAGTTTTGCCGGTTCCTGAAACCTTAATTATTTTGGTGAGAGTTAAAAACTTCTTCTCTGCCAGTCTGAACTTTTTGGCAGCAACGAGCGCAGCAACATAAAATCCACAAATAAATGGCCATATCCCTCCATTATGATATTCTCCGGGCATGTTAAATTTTTTGTATCTTGATCGCCAGTCCGGATCCCGGGGATTGATATAGGGGAAAAAATTAGGTGGCATATCAATTGCCAGTTCACCTTTGTTTTGCATTACCCTGCACTCTTGTTCTATCCATGATACCATAGCTTCAGCCCTTGATAGAGATGCAATTCCGGAAAGTATGGCGAGACTGTTACCTAGCAGGTCAAATCTTTCGCTGCTGTGGATTTTGTATGACCAGAAAGCATAATAGGGTTTATGCTTTACCACAAGTCCCTCATGGACATGACGATGCTGAGCTTCAGCTGTTACAGTAAACATGCTCATTTCTTTTCTCATCATATCTGCCTTGGCGTGAAACCCTAATAGTCGTAAGCAACTATACATCAGCGTATTAACAAAAAGGCCGTATCCGGTTACCCACTGTTCATCACGCCAGTCACTTGTTGGTTGTTGAGCAACCAGCAGCCTGTCAGAGGGACTCTGATATTCCATCCAGGTAAGCGCCTTACTCACTGCATCAGAAAGAAAGTCATTTTCGCCGGTTACTCTTCTATATATGCTTACTGCAATCAGAAACAATGGAGTTGTGTCACTTGCACCACGGTCCTCCCCGTCATGTACAAGGGAAGGAATATGACCCCGGGGTGTCTGGTTTTTTGCAAGAGTTTCCAGAACCCTTCGCATGCTGCCAACCAGCTTATCATTTGATGAAACCGCAATCCCTAATATAGAAATCATTAGATCCCTTGTATATGGTTCCGGGTATCCCCACCCTGCAGTACGCGGAAGATGGTGGAAGGGTCCGCGTGAATTATGAAGAAGCACTTCAAGAGCTGCCACTTTTGCTACCTCTATAATTTGCTTGTCATTCTTATTCATGGAGTCGAAAATTAATTTATCCCCAGTCTGGAACTTATAATTTGAGTAAATCGTCGTGCTACAATGCGGTAATCAAAGTTTTTAGTTACGTGCTCCCTGGCCGCTTTCCCAATTTTTTCCCTGAGTGATGCATCTGACATCAATCTCAATAAATACCTTGCTATATCATTTACGTTTGCCCTGTAATCGACAGTGCGCGGATTCTGAAATATAATTTTCTGATTATTCTCAAAACCGGATTCCTCGTCAAGTGTCACTTCATTTACAACTATCTGCTTTGCCACTTTGGCCAGGTATGCAGTTTTGCCATGAATAAGTGTATCCAGCATCCCCATGGCTCTTATTCCTATTACCGGGTTTTGGCAGGCACCGGCCTCAACCTGTGGCATTCCAAAACCTTCAAGCCTGGAGGGAGCCGCATATATGTCGCAGGCACTTAAAAGGTATGGCATAAAATTACGTGAAATAGTATTGACGGTATATGTCACATTCTTTTCAATACCAAGATGTGTAGCCAGCTGCAAGTCAGCTATATTTTGAAGTTTTGTTCTTGGTTGAGGCCATACTTTACAAACATATTTCCAATCAGGAGCCTTATTATCGATTATTGCAAGAGCCTGCATTACCTCCTGAGCGCCTTTTGAAGCAGCATCTCCTCCCACAGTAAGTATCATAAGTTGATCGGGTGAAATACCCAGTGATTCCCTTACAGCCAGGATTTTCGGATCATTTTTACTATGGGGGATAAATTTATCTGTATCACACCCAACGGGCAGTACATCTATTATATCTGCTTTGATGCCGTCCCTGACATACATCTCTTTTACCCAGTTTGATGTTACAAGAATTAATGGCAAAGAATTAAGAACATCCTGGTAGTTGGCAATAAAGCCATCTGCTACCAGCCAGGGCACCGCCTGAACTCCGTACCTTTGGGGGTGGAGTACAAGATGAGGAGTATGGCCCCAGTAACCAACACCAATAACAACATCCGGTCCAAACCAGCGGTAATACCACTCCTTCTCCTGTGGTGATTCGAAATGGACTGCATGGGCATCAACTCCCATTTCAACCAGTCCACGATACAGCAAATCTCCCTGAGTTGCAAGTCCCCCGGGGGAAGGGGGGTAATCATATAACACCAGTACTTTCATGTGTACAAATCAGTTTAATCAATTTAATAATCAGTTAATTATGTTTAGCAGGTAATTCATATTCGGTTTTTCAATCCCATGAATGTCACATCTGATCATTTTTGCAAAAAGTTAAATCATATTGCATGTGAGATCGACGAAGTCAATCATCCATGCTTTATTCATATCTTTTTGTATGCCCTGGTACATGGATGATTCATCAGCTTATCATGGGTGTTTAATCTTTAAAGAATTCAATTGCATCTGACGGATTATTGAATTTCCAGAAAGATTCTGATCGCGGTGTTGTCATGGCTTCAAAACTTTTTTTATCAAAGCCATATGTTTCTGTAATAATGCTGTATTTTTTCTTCCATATTACTCCGGGAACAGGATAATAAATATCTGCATTTTTTAACGATTTCGGATAATATTTCCTGTTGTCGTCTTCATAGGCAAAAATCCAGAGTTCATCTGTATGCAACTTACTTTCCCCCCAGAGGTTGATAACGGCTTTTCCAGTTTCTTCGTGCCGAAAATGTCGTGTATATTCTCCATTGGGATTATGGGTGATAATCAAATCAAAATTTACGGATGGCAGCAGCTCCAGTATAGTCTCCTCCAGTACATTTTCATCCAGGGGGATTTGTTCCGGGCTGTCGTCCAGATCTCCCATTTGTCCGTTAGCGTTCAGTATCTGTAATGCTTTAAAAAACTTTGGGGCACGGTCCGGATCACTTTTTCTGCAGAGGCAAACCACAAAAAATTCCCAGGCAGGATGGCTCATTATCGTTCCTCCTGCCCATAGAGTTTCATCGTCAGGGTGGGCCACTATTATGGCCGCAGTTTTTTTCTTCATTAAACGTCTGTACTAAATAATAATAATCCGTGAAGAAATAAAATAGCTTTACTTTTCCTTATACCATCCTTTTATCTTTTCCCATTTAGATGTTTTGGCTTCCTTTTTATTATCATCGTAAATATCGTTACTGATTAACATGGCAATGGGCTTCAATTGATCAAACTCTTCGCATACCACTTTAAGCATCGCAGCAAAAGGAAGAAATAATATCATACCTGCTATCCCCCAAACCGAAGCACCGATTAATAAGCTTAAAATTGCCACTAAAGCATTTACATTTAAGCTACCACCAACAATTTTAGGACTTAAAAAGTTACTTTCAATTATTTGAATTCCCCAGAACATTACCATTACAGCTACCGGCACCCATAATGAATCCGAGGACATAAAGGCATAAAGTACAGGAATAGTGGCACCTATTGTGGTACCAATATAAGGCACAATAGATAAAATAGCTGCTAGAAATCCAAAAAGAAAAGGACTATCAATTCCAATAATCCACAATCCTGTACTGTTGGCAAAACCCAATATCACAATCAAGAGGAACATTCCTGTAAGGTATTTTTTTCCTACGCTCTGTATATTCTTGAGCATCCTGAAAACTTTACTTTTATTTTCATCATCACCAAATGCTACAAAGGCTCTGGTTAATCCTTCTCTGTAAATTAGTATTAAGAAAGTAAATATTATAGTGGAAATTAATCCTGCAAGAAATGCAGCCGTACTACTAAAAGCATTTTGTATTAATGATCCGGATGATTCTTTAAACCATTCTTTTCCATTTACTACCAATTCCTCCCTGTTTAAGTCATCTATAAAATTGATATTACTATTTATGAAGACTACAGCATCTGTTAGTGTTTTCATTATTTTTCCTGTAAAATCATCCAAATGATCAGAAAGACTCATTATTTCGGCAGAAAACAGGGTGATACTGCCTCCTATAATTACGAATACCATCAGCAAGGAAACAAATGCAGAAAGCAATTTATTTAAGCCCCAACCTTCTAATCTTTTAACTACCGGTAATAAAATGAATGAAATAAACAATGCCATGCTTAGCGGTATTAGTACTGGTTTAGCCAGCACCAATACAGCAAAGAGGCCAAATATGAAGGCTAATACAAAAAATAATTTCTGGAAGGATAGTTTCACATGTTTGTACAAAATTATGTTCTGTGACTAAGAAAACACAGTAATTCTTTTACGTGATGGAACTTATTTATTTGTTTTAAGAGCAAGAATAATAGGTGAAATTTTAAATCCCAGTTTATTACAACTCAAAACTAATGTTGTTTTTCGGATGAAGCGTTACAAAGTTTTTGGGAAGAGTTGCATAATTCACACATTTCTCTTTGAATCTGAGAAAAAATCAAATGCAGTTAATGATGTGATTGGGTGCTTCCCCAGTGTGTATGGTTCTTCTTTCAGATAAAATTACCTGATCATTCCCTTAATTTGATTATTTGTGCTCTCAATAAACCCCAGTATCTCATATATTCCTGTTTTCTGTAATGCAGAGGTACAAAAATATGTTGGCAACGTTTCCCAGTTTTTCTTTAACTGTCTGAAATAACTATTAAGATTGCTTTCCAGCTTATTGCCCGATAATTTATCGCATTTTGTGAATACCAGGACAAAAGGCACTCCGTTCTCTCCCAGTGTATTGATAAAAGCAAGGTCCGAGGGTAACGGGGCATGACGGGAATCAACAAGAACGAACAGGCATGCGAGATTTTTTCTCAAATCTATATACTTGCTTATCAGATTCCCCATACTCTTTCTCTGTTCACGTGGCAACTTCGCGTACCCGTATCCGGGCAGATCAACCAGATACCATCCTTCGTTAATAAGAAAATGGTTGATAAGTCGTGTCTTGCCGGGCGTTGATGATGTTTTTGCCAGCTTCTTCGTGCCAGCCAGCATATTTATCAATGTAGATTTACCAACATTCGACCTGCCTATAAAAGCATACTCTGGCAGGTCGGCGGGCGGGCACTGATCTGCTCTTGCTGAGCTTTTAATAAATTCAGCGGTTATTATTTTCATAAAAATTATTTACCGGCGCTATGATTAGATTTTTATAAATACCTCAAGCAACTCCGAACCGCCAGGTGAACTCAGCACAACCTCCTCCGTAACCGCAGGTAAAAGCAGTGTTTCTCCCCGCAATAACCCGGTTGAGATACTGCCGATATTTACGTTGAAAGAACCTTTGGTGCATATATATATTATAAAAGAGTCAAGTAGTGAGTAATCCCGCTTAATTCTGCCTTCAAACCCAAGCCTGTGGGTTGTAAAATAACGGCAGTCGGCTATTATTACGGGACTGCCCATTTTATCATCTGCTTTTGTTTTGTAGTTATCATGATAACCATAGTCTATTGCATCCATGGCAAGATCAGTATGAAGCTCCCTGGGCCTTCCGCTGTCATCCCGCCTGTCCCAGTCGTAAATCCTGTATGTTATATCAGAGGACTGCTGGATTTCGGCAAGAACTACACCCCTGCAGATAGCATGTACCCTTCCGGCAGGCATAAAGAAAACATCTCCCGGCGAGACCTTTTCAACATTTAGTATATCAAGAAGTTGCCCACTCTCCAGTTTCTCCGTAAAAATGCCACGTGACACCTCTCTGTTGAACCCGGAGATGAGACCTGCATCCTCAGCAGCTTCCAGTACGTACCACATTTCTGTTTTCCCCCGGCCGTTGTGACGCACCAAGGCAAGCTCATCGCCGGGATGCACCTGGATCGATAAATCATCCCGGGCATCAATAAGCTTTATCAGCAGGGGAAACTCCGTTCCGAATTTTTCAAATATTTTCTCTCCAACAAGATCGTCCATATAAACCTCAATCAGATCAGTAAGGCTGTTTCCTTTCAGAAAACCGTTGCTTACAACAGATACCTTGCCGGGCACAGCCGATATTTCCCAGCTCTCCCCAATTTTCTTTCCTTCCGGAAAAGGTTTGTTGAAAAGTGATCTCAGGCTGTCGCCTCCCCATATCATTTCACGGGCTATCGGTTTGAATTTTAAAGGATACAGATCTCGCATATTCGGGATAATAATCAGAACCGGCCAGTTAAAGGACCGTTTCTTTAATTAAAATTCATTATTTTGCCTGCAAAAATACAACCGGTTACCGGCGGCATAAAAAGATGATCTCAAAAATAAAGAATTTTTTAATATAATAAATTACTAATGTTGATAGTAAGAATTGCCGGAGGAACTGTTTCAGGCAAGACAACGGTAGTGAACAAGATAGTTAATTGTTTTCCCGGCAAACCTGAAACAAACGGGAATGTGAAACTGGTGAAAATATTTGCAACACCTAACCCGAAACAAACTCCTTAACCGCTTTTGCAAGAGCCTCAGGTTGCTCTGCATGCAGCCAGTGTCCTGTATCAGGAATAGTAATGAGCCCCGCAGAGGGAAATATCTTGTCAATAAAATCCATATCCTCATCCTGTATGTAAGGTGAATTGCCGCCCCTGACAAACAAAACGGGAATACCTGTTACAGGGAATGCAGGATCAAAGCAATTTCTGTTAACACCATCCATGATATTATCCAGTTCCCTGATAAGTACATCCAGGTTTAGCGTCCACCGGTAAACACCGTCATCATTTCTCTCGAGATTCTTCATAAGAAACCTGCGTACTCTTATCGGCTTAACCTTTTCTGAGAGCATCCGGTCAATATCTCTTCGGGAAGCTGCCTCCTTCAGGTCAATACTTTTCATTGCCGTGAGGATATCAGAATGATTCAGCGATTCCCGGCGGTAAAGCTCCTTATAGGACTTCGGGGCAATATCAACCACAATAAGATGCTCCACCCGGCCGGGGTTGTGCTGAGCAAAGCACATTGCCACCTTACCCCCCATTGAATGGCCAACAAGTACAACCTTGCCCAGGCCCCTTTCATCCAAAAATTCGATCAGGTCATCACGCATCAGTTCGTAATTGTGTTTGTCATCATGGGGAGATTTCCCGTGATTACGAAGATCAACAAGGTAGACCTCAAAATGCTCACTGAACAACTTTGCAATACTTATCCAGTTGTCAGACGAACCATAAAGTCCGTGTAAAATTACCATCGGTTTCCCCGAACCGAGTTTTTTGTAATATAACCTCATCTGTTCAATTGTCTTAAATACATCTGAATACTGTTTTCAAGACCCACATACAGAGCATCTGATATCAGTGCGTGTCCTATTGAGACTTCCAGTAATCCCGGGACATTGTTCACAAAGTAGTTCAGGTTTAACAGGTCAAGATCATGACCTGCATTCAGTCCCAGTCCCAGTTCTCCTGCAAGTCCGGCAGCGCGTACAAAAGGTTCAACAGCCTTTTGACGATTTTTCATGTAACCGGCAGCATATGGTTCGGTATACAGTTCAATCCTGTCTGTACCCGTTAAGCCGGCATATTCAATATGCCGCAGATCTGTACCGGTAAATATGGATGTCCTTATTCCATGTGATCTGAATATTGAGATCACCTCCGAAAGGAAATCCTTTTGGGAAACTGTATCCCATCCCTGGCTGGAGGTTATTGCATCCGGGGGGTCGGGCACAAGGGTAACCTGGTGTGGTAAAACAGACAGTACCAGTTCAATAAAAGTTTTTGACGGATAACCTTCGATATTGAATTCAGTTTTTATTATTTGTTTGATATCCCTTACATCCTGGTATCGTATATGTCGTTCATCAGGCCTGGGATGCACTGTAATTCCATCCGCTCCAAATGCCTGACAATCGATGGCAGCTTTGAGCACATCCGGAATATTTCCACCCCTGGCATTTCTGAGTGTCGCAATTTTATTTATATTTACACTTAATCTGATCATGGCATATTATTTGTATCATTTAATTAAATATGCAAAAATAAAGCTATTTTACCACAATAAAAACCTGATATGCTTGCAAAAGACCTTGTATCAGATGTAATTCCGGCATTGAGGACTTCCGACACGGGGGCACGTGCACTTAGCTGGATGGAGATATTCAGGATATCCCATCTTCCGATTGTAAACAACCAGGAGTTTCTCGGCCTTATTTCTGATACTGACATATATGACCTTGGAATGACGGATGAGCCAATTGGCAATCACAAATTGTCGCTGTTCAGTCCCTTTGTCTATGCCGGTCAGCATATCTATGAAATTATCGAGATAGCTTCACGGCTTAAACTCACCGTCATACCTGTACTTGATGACAATAAAAACTATATCGGGCTTATAGGACAGGCAGACCTGGTGGACCGGTTTGCAAAACTAACGGCAGCCGGTGAACCGGGAGGACTGATTATACTGGAGATGAACCATCATGATTACTCACTTAGCCAGATAGCCCAGATTGTAGAAAGCAACAACGCACGAATACTGAGTCTTTACATTACCAACAATGAGGAGAGCACCCTAATGGAAGTTACAATAAAGATCAACAACACCGATCTTACCTCGGTAATAAAAACCTTCGACCGTTACAATTACAATATAAAGGCCTCCATTATGGATGACGAAAACCTCGACCATTTCTACCAGAACCGTTATGAACAGTTCATGCGTTACCTGAACGTCTAAATTCCATAAAAATGCACATCGCAATATATGGCAGGCAATTCAGCATGCAATTCAGGCCCGTGGCAGAAACCCTTTTTAACAGACTCAGGAGCAACAACGTTGCAATCAGCATATATAAACCCTTCTACGAATTCCTTCGTGATAAAGCCGATCTGGATCCACGCCCTGAAAAACTCTTCAGTTCAAACCGGGATCTTGACAGACAAAATCAGTTCATGTTCACAATCGGAGGTGACGGAACAATACTTGAAACAATTTCAGTTGTAAGAGATACGGGAATCCCGGTATTGGGAATAAACAGCGGTAAACTCGGATTTCTTGCCAGCATATCGGCCGGTAAAACTGATATGGCAATTGATGCGCTTCTATCGGGAAAATTCAGTCTGGAAAAAAGAAGTATGCTGAAACTTGATCCTTCTGCAGGTGTATTCGGGGACTTCCCATATGCACTGAATGAATTCACAATCCAGAAGAAAGATGCTTCAATGATCACAATTCAGGCATGGCTCGACAACGACTTTCTCAATTCTTACTGGGCAGACGGACTGATAATATCGACACCAACCGGATCAACCGCTTATTCACTTAGTGTCGGAGGCCCCCTTCTGACTCCGGACACGAGGGGGCTGATTATTTCACCAATTGCCCCGCATAACCTGACTGTCAGGCCCATTGTCATACCCGACAGTAATTCCGTTCGCCTTAAAGTTAGCAGCAGGAGCGGTGATTTCCTTCTTTCAATGGACTACCGCTCTGCGCTGTTTCCGGCCAATACAGAAATAGTACTCAGGAGATCGGAATTTGAAATTTCCCTTGTCAGGCTGGATGATCAGGATTTTTACACAACACTCCGCAACAAGCTGATGTGGGGAGCAGACAAACGTAATTAAGCAGATAGGAATGATATACGTAATTAGAAATATGCAAAATTCTGACAGACATAGCAATAAGAACTGAATAGTACATGTGTAACCGATGAAGTCATTTTCTCATTTGGATGTATGTAATCTTGGTTGTGTGTAATTTAAGCTGAAAAAAATTGACTTCGTCGATTTTGCATGCTGTTGTCAGTGCATTGTACAATTTTATTTGGATGCAAAATTCATGTATATTTGTAATTCTCTAAATTTTACCAGGATGCGCATTAAGATTTTATGGACTTTTTTACTTGGTCTTATATTTGCTTTCCAGGCACATGGTCAGAGCTGGAGAAAGTCACCCTTTGAGATTTATGCAGGGTTCGGTACAGCTCATTATTTTGGTGATATAGGCGGTTCCGACAGTGAAAATACCTGGTATGGAATAAAGGATCTTGACGTCTTCAGGTCCCGGCCGGGAATATTAACGGGAATTAGATATTTTCAATCTGACTATCTTGGCATCAGCGGCAGTCTGGCCCTGGGATGGCTAAGCGGCAGTGACGAGGGAGGACCTAACGAGGGCAGAGGGTATGTTTTTAATACGGTAGTGCTTGAACCTGCGGCGAGAATAGAATTTTTCCCCGTAAGGGATTTAATGGTTCTAAGCGGGGTTAACAGGCGGGGTATGGTTAGGAATTACGGTACGTTTTCAGCATATATTTTTGGAGGTGCAGGAGCTGCAGTTTATTATGTCAGGCCCAACGCCAATCTGGAAGCCAGGCAGGAGAGGGATAATATAGATCACGGTTTTGTAACAATGGTAATTCCGGCCGGACTTGGTATTAAAGTAGGAATAAGCAACACCATGGATATAGGCCTGGAACTTGGCGGCCGTTATGCATTGAACGATTATCTTGACGGTTTTACAAGTCCCACCGCAACAGCAAATGACATCTATTACCTGACTACGGTACAATTTATATACAGGCTGGAGGACCTGGGTTTGTAACCTATTATCATTCAACCAATCAAAAGCAGAATATTGATTATGAGAACGGCAACATTACTGATTTTGCTGATATTTTTCGCCGGAAAAGCTTTCCCCTCGGAGAATCTTGACATAGGAATCTTCGGTGGCACTTCCTATTATATGGGAAATATAAATACTTCCCGCCATTTTTATAACCTGTCCCCGGCTTTCGGGGCAGTGTTTAAGTACAATTTCAATGAGCATTATTCAATCAGAACCGGGTTGAATTACGGTGAAGTGAAGGCATTTGATGCTGATTTCGGGGGAAACATTAACCAGGCAAGACAGGCAGGGTTTGTTAACAATTTTTATGACATCTCACTGCAGGGAGAATTCAACTTCCGTCCTTTCAAGGTTACAATCTTCGCAAAACCCTTCACCACCTTCATTACAGCAGGTCTGGCATACATGTTCGTTCCCGGAACCGAAACCCATAGTGCAAGCTCCCTCAACCTTCCTTTTGGCGGGGGTGTTAAGTACGGACTAAGCAGGAAAGTTACCATCGGAATGGAATGGATACTGAAAAAAAGTTTTTCTGATGATATTGACGGAGTTAAAAGTTTTGGACAATTTAACTCTCCTTCTTTGGTTCATAACAATGATTGGGTATCTTTGGCCGGATTTTTCATTACCATTAAACCCTTTGAACGCAGGGGTGACTGCCCGGCATACTGGAATTAACGATCATATTGTTTATGACTGGATTAGAGAATAAGATAGATAAATCAAAGCTACCCTGCCATATTGCTATCATTATGGACGGTAACGGACGTTGGGCAAAAGAGAGAGGTTCACACAGGATATTCGGACATCAGAATGGCGTTACAGCCGTTAAGGAGGCAGTTGAAGGGGCCGGGGAACTGGGAGTCAGATATCTTACGCTTTATGCCTTCTCAAAAGAAAACTGGTGCAGGCCGCAGGAGGAAATAAATGCTCTGATGGACCTTATGGTTTCAACCATAAATTCAGAAACTGAAACACTAATTAAAAACAATGTCCGTTTATTGGTTATCGGAGACATTAAAAGTCTTCCCGAAAGCATTGTGAAGAAACTTAATGAAGTGATAGAGCGCACAAGTCTGAACGACGGACTTACACTTATAGTTGCGCTTAGTTACGGAGCCAGATGGGAGATTGCGAATGCAGCCGGGCGAATCGCTGAAGATGTTGTTGCAGGCAGGATTGAGAAGGAAGCAATTGACGAAACCCTCTTCTCAAAATACCTGTTAACCAGCGGAATACCAGATCCGGAATTGCTTATCCGCACAAGCGGTGAATTCAGGATAAGTAATTTTCTGTTATGGCAGATCGCATATACGGAGATGTATTTTTCAGCAACACTCTGGCCGGATTTCAGGAAAGAGCATCTGTACGAAGCAATTATTGATTTTCAGTCGCGCGAAAGAAGATTCGGTAAAACAAGTGAACAACTAAACTGTGATTAAGAGTTATGTCTATTAAAGGATTATCCTCATTTTTTTGTCTAGTCCTGCTGTTTTTTAGTCAGGGTTCGGACATGTCTGCCCAGATTGACTATGCCTCACTGCCGGTGATCGACTATACCAGGCCAACGGAATATGTTGTGCGGGAGGTCACTGTTTCAGGTCTTCAGAGTGTTGATCCGATACTTGTCAGAAGTGTCACCGGTCTTGAAACAGGACGAAGAATTACTATTCCGGGTGACGATATTACGCAAGCTGTCGAAAAGCTCTGGAACCAGAATCTCTTTTCAGATGTTAAGATAACCATTTTAAGGACAGAGGGATCTGAGGCAGATATTGATATTTATCTTCAGGAGCCGCCGAGAATGTCGTCAATGACCATTGAAGGTGTCAAAAGATCAGAACTAAGTGATATACAGGATAAGCTTCAATTAAGAAGCGGCAGTACAATTACAACGAATACCATCAATAATTCGAAAGATATAATAGAGAGGTATTTCATAGACAAGGGTTTTTTTAATGCCTCGGCGGATATCACTATGGAGGATGAACCGGCAATACCAAACAGGGTAAGGCTATATATTGATATCGACAAGGATGAACGGGTAAGGATATCTGACATCTACTTTACCGGCAACGAAAATTTCAGCGACCGCAGATTGCAAAGGGTAATGAAGAACACAAAGACACGGAGCCTGCGCAACCTTTTTAAATCTTCAAAATATATCAGGGCCGACTTTCGCGAAGATAAGGAAAGTCTGCTGACGTTCTACAACGAACATGGTTTCCGTGATGCTACGATTATTTCAGACTCGATCTACCATACAGCCGACAACAGGATTAACCTGGCTATCGAAATTGATGAAGGGAACAGCTACTATTTCCGAGATATTACATGGGTCGGAAATACAAAATACCCGTCTGAATACCTTGACGCAGTACTTGGAATCAACAAGGGTGAGGTATATGACCAGACAAAGCTTGAAAAAAGACTTCGCATGGACGATGATGCGGTAAGCTCTCTCTATCTTGACGACGGGTACCTCTTTTTCCAGGTCACTCCGGTGGAACTGCGTATTGATAACGATTCCATCGACCTTGAGATGAGGATCAGGGAAGGTGAGCAGGCTACCATCAACAGGGTGCTTATAGCAGGAAATACTAAAACAAATGAGCATGTTATCCGAAGGGAACTGAGAACAAAACCGGGTCAGCTATTCAGCAAGACAAACCTGATGCGTTCACACCGTGAACTTGCAAATCTGGGGCATTTCGATCCCGAAAGGCTGGATGTAAACCCCATTCCAAACCCCAGCGACGGCACTGTCGACATTGAATATATTGTTGAGGAGAAAGCCAACGATCAGCTGGAAATATCAGGCGGATGGGGAGCCGGCATGCTTATAGGGACGCTGGGTGTCCGGTTCTCAAACTTTTCGACCAAAAACTTTTTCAACAAGGATGCATGGCGGCCTCTGCCTTCGGGTGACGGGCAAACTCTTAGTATCCGTGCACAATCCAATGGCAGCTACTACCAGGCATATAACCTGACCTTTGTCGAACCATACGTAGGGGGCACCAAACCAAATTCACTGTCATTTTCACTGTTCCATACAATACAGACAAACAGGTACAACAGGAATATACAGGATTATTCATCAATCAAGATTTCGGGAGGATCTATAGGAATGGGTCAGAGGCTCAACTGGCCGGACGACTTTTTTACACTTTACAATGAAATTAGTTTTCAGAATTACAACCTGAATGACTGGTTCGGACAGTTCCTGTTCCAGGATGGAACTTCAAATAATGTCAGCTTAAGGACAAGTTTCGGAAGGAATTCGGTCGACCAGCCCATTTATCCAAGGAGGGGGAACTCATTCAACCTTACACTTCAGGTAACACCTCCTTACTCACTTCTGAATAATAAAGATTATTCTCAAATGCCTGCACAAGAGAGGTATAGGTGGATAGAATACCATAAATGGACATTTAAGGGTGACTGGTACGTAAGTTTGGCAGGAAATTTGGTATTAAGTACATCGGCGAGGTTCGGGTTACTTGGATACTTTAACAGCGATATCGGACCATCTCCATTTGAAAGTTTTGACCTTGGCGGCGATGGCATGTCAGGTTACAATCTTTACGGAAGGGAAACAATAGGCCTCAGAGGTTATGAAAATGGTTCTTTGACACCGATAGTGGGAGGAAACAAGGCAGGTAACATTTACAACAAATTCAACATGGAACTGAGATATCCGGTTTCAACCAATCCCAATGCCTTTATCTATCCCCTGGTATTTGTTGAGGCAGGTAACGCATGGTACGATTTTAATGATTTCAATCCTTTTGCGATCAAACGCTCTGCAGGTATCGGACTGAGAGCATTCTTGCCGATGTTCGGGTTACTGGGGATTGACTGGGCCTACGGGTTTGATGAGATACCGGGCAGGCCGGGAGCAAATAAGGGGCAGTTCCACTTTGTGCTCGGACAACAGTTTTAATAACTTAATACCAGGACAATGAAAAATTCAGATAATTTTAAAAAAAACACGCATGCCGGATTAATACGGGCAGCGGGCGGGAGGCTCAGGTTTTACAGACCTGCAGTAAGAACTGCAGCAGTGATTGCAGTATTGTTTTTCATTACATTTCAAACCGCCTTTTCGCAGAGATTCGCTTATGTTGACAGCGATTATATCCTGAGTAATATTCCCGATTACAGGGCTGCACAGGAACAGCTTGACAGGCTGACCCAGGAATGGCAGAAGGAGGTTGAAGCCAGTTATGAAGAGGTCGAGGCTCTCTACCGTAACTTTCAGAACGACAGGGTGCTGATGAGCGAAGAGATGCGAAGAAAACGGGAAGACGAGATAGTAACAAAAGAGGCGGCGGCGGCAGACCTCCAGAGAAAATACTTTGGCCCGGAAGGGGAGTTGTTCCAGAGTCAGGAAGAACTCATAAGACCTATACAGGACCGTATATACAATGCAGTGGAGAAGATGGCTGCCGATGGTAATTACGCGGTAATTTTTGATACCGCGAACTCGCCTACAATGCTCTATACCAATCCCAGGAATGATCTTAGTGATGATGTTTTAAAAATTATGGGATACAGAAACTAATAACCAATAATAATCAAATCTCTTAAAAATGAAGAATGCACTAAAACTACTATTGATTTCAGTTCTGCTGGTAGCAGGACCTGCTCTCAACGCCCAGGAACTCAAGTTCGGGCATATCAATTCATCACGTTTGCTCGGTGTGATGCCGGAAAGAGAGGCTGCACAATTGCAGTTGCAGAGGGAAGAGCGATCCCTTATCAATGAGCTTGAAAATTTGCAGGTTGAGTACCAGAACAAACTCCAGAATTATATTGAATCCCAGGATACACTCACAAATGTTGTAAGGCAACTGCGTGAAAGTGAACTAAGGGAGATGCAGAACCGGATACAGGAGTTCCAGGCAAATGCACAGGAAGACCTGCAACAAAGACAAATGGAGCTTATACAACCGATCTTTGAAAAAATCGAGAAGGCGATAGCAGAAGTTGCCAGGGAAAGAGGATATATATATGTTTTTGACATTGATGGTAACTCAATATTATATTTCAGTGAACAGAGTGAAGATGTGCTGCCATATGTAAGGGAAAAACTGGGAATTTAATCTCTGGTCACATTCTGGCATTATGAAGCAGAAAACCACCTGCACCTGTCGCATGGTGGTTTTTTTGATTATTTGATATAATCTGAATAAATCTCAGAGCAAAATGACTAATCAGGCATCGGATCCTATTGGTATTTTTGATTCGGGTGTTGGCGGCCTTACGGTGGCTTCCGCTGTCAGGCAGTTGATTCCGGAGAGGTCAATAGTATATTTTGGCGATACTGCCCATCTCCCTTACGGGGATAAATCGCCCGGGGCAATACTGCATTACAGTAAGAAGATAACCGATTTCCTGCTGGACCATAACTGCAAAATAATACTCGCAGCCTGCAACACAGTGTCGGCTACCGTTTGGGATGAACTGAACCTTTACATATCCGGCAGGGCTGTACCGGTAAATGTTATCGACCCGGTTGTCAAACGTGTTGGAGAGCTTTATTCCGGTTTATCAATAGGGGTTATAGGCACCAAGAACACCATCAATTCCGGAGCATACACTAAAAAAATAAAGGAGATCATACCAGGTGCTAAAGTCTCATCGCTGGCGACCCCCCTGATGGTTCCGATGATTGAAGAGGGTTTTGTTTATGATGATATCAGCAATGCAATTATAAGGGCTTACCTGTCAAACAGCACTCTTGAAGGTATTCAGACATTGATCCTCGGTTGCACTCATTATCCGATTATCAGGAATCAGATCAGAAAATACTACGATTTCAAAGTAGATGTGGTTGATTCAGCACTGATAGTTGCCGAGCATGTGCGCAGCCTGATCGATTCACTGCTGCCAGCTGGAAGCATAGCAGGAAGTGTAAGCCATAGCCTGCCTGGTTATCCGGATAAGGTTGATGGCACCGGGGGCCCGTTGAATGCCGGCAGAGACAAATTCTTTGTCTCCGACTACACGGAATATTTCAGCAAGATTGCAGGGATATTTTTTGAAAAAGAGATCATACTTGAAAAAGTTGATCTCTGGAGGTAGCGGGTGATATATCACCCGCTGTACCATTTTTTATAAGAAATATAGTTGCGTGCTATTCTTTCAATCATGCCGCTTACATGTTCCTGGTCAACCTCCTTGAGCCTTTTGGCAGGTACCCCGCCGTAAATACTTCCCGGTTCAACCTTCGTACCTTCAAGCAGCACTGAACCTGCAGCTATGATTGAATTTGCGCCGACAACAACATTATCCATAAGCACAGCTCCCATCCCCACAAGCACATTATCTTCAATATCCGCTCCGTGGACAATTACCCTGTGTCCGATAGAAACATTATTGCCAATATTTATGGTTGTCTTTTCAAAGGTGCAATGAAGCATTGACAGATCCTGGATATTAACCATGTTGCCTATACGTATTGAGTTTACATCCCCCCTTATAACAGCATTGAACCAAACGCTGCAATAGCTTCCTAAAACTACATCCCCTATAATGGTAGAATTTTCTGCCAGGTAGCAGTCTTTCCCGAAAACCGGGCTGAATCCCCGCACTGATTTTATGAGAGCCATATAATGATTCAGGTATTAATATTGATTCAATAAAGGTATTTAAGTGCAATATCTGAATAATTGTTCATTAAAAAGGTATAGTATAATACGAACCTATTCAATTTTGAATTATTTAAATCATACAGCAGATAAAACGACACGAAAAAAATAACCTTTTGATCGGAATCACTCCCCTTTCATCCTTACTGCCGGGTTTTCTTATGTGATTTTAATCATATTTTGTCTATAATCCTGTATACGTGACATTTAATTAAGACAAAACAAGGCCGGAACGGGCAAAAAAAAACATATTTAATAAGTTAATATATCAGAAAATAGTATTTTTGTATAGAATATTTACATGTTAATTACCAAATATTTAACTCCATTGATCAAAAATCAGGTTGAGGTAGTTCCGTTAGCCGGAAAGTTACAAGGGTTTGATCCTCACCACTTATAATCATATATATGAACAAACAGGCCCCCATTAAAGAAAAAGAGTCGGTAGTCATAAAATTTGTCGGCGACTCGGGCGATGGTATGCAGCTTGCCGGCACTTTGTTTTCCGACACTTCTGCAGTTCTGGGAAACGACCTCTTTACCTTTCCCGATTATCCGGCTGAAATCAGGGCACCTCATAATACCCTGGCAGGTGTTTCCGGATTTCAGGTTCAGATAGGAAGTGAAAAGATCTTCTCTTCGGGGGATCTGTGTGATGTACTTGTTGTCATGAATCCTGCTTCCCTGAAAACAAACATTAAATGGGTAAGACCCGGTGGCACAATAATTATTGACGGTGATTCATTCAATGAAAAAGCACTCGGTAAATCGGGCTACCAGACAAACCCGCTGACAGATGGAAGCCTCGATGTATACAAAGTCATACAGGCTCCAATAACAACCGTGACCCGTGACAGCCTGGCAGATATGAATATTAGTGCCAGGGCGGCAGATCGAAGCAGAAACATGTTTGCGCTTGGAATAGTGACTTTCCTTTTCAGTCAGGGCCTTGAAACGACATATAAATTTCTGGAAAGCAAGTTTGCTGACAAACCGGATATACTTGAAATAAACAAAGTTGTCCTTACGGCCGGGCATAATTTTGCCGACACGATAGAAGCTGTAGATTCTGCCTTCAAAGTGCCGGAAGCAAAACTAAAAAAGGGCAGATACAGGAATATTTCAGGCAATGTGGCCACTGCATGGGGGTTAATAGCCGCAGCAGAACGATCAGGCCGGCCCCTTTTCCTGGGGTCATACCCGATAACTCCGGCTACAGAGATCCTGATGGAAATAACAAAAAACAAAAACCTGGGAATTAAGGTTTTTCAGGCTGAAGATGAAATTGCAGGTATCTGTTCAGCAATAGGGGCCAGTTATACCGGCTCACTTGCGGTGACAACCACATCAGGACCAGGACTCTCATTGAAATCTGAAGCAATAGGACTTGCCGTAATAACAGAGTTGCCGCTGGTTATAGTGAATGTCCAGAGGGCCGGCCCGTCAACCGGAATGCCCACAAAATCGGAACAGTCAGATCTGTTGCAGGCGCTGTGGGGCCGAAACGGCGAATGCCCGGTAATTGTCATGGCTGCATCGACACCGGCCAGCTGCTTCTATTTTGCATATGAAGCTGCAAAAATCAGTATAGAGCATATGACACCTGTAATACTGCTCACCGACGGTTATCTGGGTAACGGTTCTGAACTTTTCAGGATACCCAGGGTGTCTGACCTGCCGGAGATAATTCCTCCACTGGCAAAGGCCAATGACGAAAATTACAAACCATATAAGCGCGATCCCGAAACCCTTGTAAGGCAGTGGGCTCTGCCCGGAACCGAGGGTCTGCGTCACCGTGTCGGGGGACTGGAAAAGACCGATATTCATGGAGTGGTTTCTACCGATCCCCTTAATCATCAGATGATGGTACAGATCAGGGAAGCAAAGGTGAAAAAAGTGGCGGACAGAATACCTCTGCAGAAAATTGAAGGTGAAAATAGTGGTGATCTGCTCGTTGTGAGCTGGGGAGGTACGGAAGGATCGATAAGGACGGCCATAAGGGAGATGCAAAAAAAGGGTAAAAAGATAGGACATGCCCACTTCAACCATATAATGCCTTTACCAAAAAACACAATTGAAATCCTGAGCAGTTACAGGAAAGTAGTTGTTTGCGAACTCAATAACGGACAATTTGCAAAATACCTTCGTTCTGAAATCCCGGAGATAAAATACCTGCAATATAATAAGATACAAGGTTTGCCATTCTTCACGGGAGAATTGATTGAAATTTTTAATCAATTAATCGAAAATCAGCAGTCATGATCACAAACAGAATAACATCATCGGAAAAACAGCTAACCAAAGAGGATTTTATCAGCGACCAGATGGTAAAGTGGTGTCCGGGATGCGGGGCGCATGCAATTCTCAAAGCTGTAGAAAACGTCTTCCCCGAAATCGGGTATAAAAAGGAGAATTTCATGTTTGTATCCGGAATTGGTTGCTCCTCCAGGTTCCCTTATTATGTTGATACTTACGGGATTCATGGCATACACGGAAGGGCTGCGGCAATTGCTACAGGGGTCAAACTTTCAAACCCCGGGCTCAGTGTATGGATTGCGACCGGGGACGGCGATTCGATGGCAATAGGAGGTAATCATTTTATTCACATAATCAGAAGGAACCTGGATGTTAACATTATCCTTTTCAATAATCAGATATACGGACTTACCAAAGGGCAATACTCCCCGACCACTCCCATAGGCAGCATAACCAAAACTTCCCCGCACGGAACGGTTGAACATCCGTTTGTCACTGCAGGACTTGTTATGGGTGCACAGGGTACTTTTTTTGCCAGGGTCATTGACACAAATATTAAAATGATGACCGAGGTGATGTTTGAGGCCGCCAAACATGACGGTACCTCGGTTATAGAAATACTGCAAAACTGTATAATATTTGCCGACAAGACTCATGCAGATATTACCGACAAGGAGATAAGAGATGACCACCAGCTGCATCTTAAGCATGGAGAACCAATGCTTTACGGCAAAAACAAGGAAAAGGGTATCCAGTTAAAGGGCACCAAGCTGCAAGGTGTGGTTGTTGGCCTCAACGGTGTGGAGATGGAGGATATCCTGATACATGACCAGTATGAAAAAAATCCGGGCTTCCACCGGATGCTCGGTAAAATGGGACCGCCTGATCTTCCCGTTGCTCTGGGGGTGATAAGATCTGCCGAGTTTTCAACATATGATGACATGGTTGAAGTGCAGATTGAATCAGCCCGTGAACAATCAAATATCAAATGTGCGGATGACCTTTTAAACAGTGGAGAAACTTTTGAAATTAAATAGTGTCTGTCCGGACACTGACTTTACACGCAAACTCTAAATAAGACTGCAGACACTTACTTTATAGACACGTAGTCTAAATAACAAATTTCAATCATACAGAACCTGCCATCACAGCAAAACAGTTATAATAACCGAAGTAAATAGAGACTGCTGCCGGTAACCGGCATTGTTAATAATTGTAAAATTTTTGCCGCCTGCTTCGATCAATAAACAAAGTCCTGCAAATCTTTGTTTATTGATCATCTGTTAAATTATAGATTTGGCATACAATTTGGGGTAATCTATTTGCTAATTATATAATATTATTGTTTATTGTCATATTAACCCAGACAACATCTAATATTCCGGGATATGAGAAACATCAGGCGATCTAAAAGGAGGATATTCACCGTGATAAACCCTGGATTAATTCTGGCTTTATTACTGTTAATAACAAGCGGCGAATTGTTTGCACAGAATTTCGGTAGGACAAAACCCTCCTACCAGACTTTCGACTTCAAGGTATACAGGACCCCCAACTTTGAAATATACCATTATTTTCAAGATGATTCGGTTATACATGCTATAGCCAGACAGAGTGAAAAATGGTACTTTCGCCATGCACGTGCGCTGAATGATACGATCAAAGAACCCATTCCCCTGCTCATTTATCAGAACCATCCCGACTTTCAGCAAACAACAGCTGTGAGCAGTATGATTGGAATTGGTACAGGCGGGGTTACAGAGTCACTTAAAAGCAGGGTTGTAATGCCTGTTCTTGAAACGAACGCCCAGACCGATCATGTGCTGGGCCACGAGCTTGTACACGCCTTCCAGTTTAATGAGCTGTTGAGAAAGGACACAACGCAGCTTTATTCTTTCAGGAACCTTCCTTTGTGGATGATTGAAGGAATGGCAGAGTACCTTTCAATAGGCAGTGTTGATGCCAATACTGCAATGTGGATGCGTGATGCTGTTATAAATGATGATTTTCCCACTCTGAAGGATCTGACCACCAGCTACAAATATTTCCCCTACCGTTACGGACATGCATTCTGGGCATTTGTAGGCAGGACATGGGGAGATTCAATTATCACACCACTCTTTACAGAAACCGCAAAATGGGGCTATGAAAGGGCAATTGAAAATGTGCTCGGCATGCGAGCCAATGCATTTTCAGATGTATGGCAATCATCATACAGGATGCATTATGAGGAGCTGCTTCAGAATGCAAGCTCTGAAATGTCCGGCAGGAAATTGATATTTGATGAAACCGGGGGAAATATGAATGTTTCTCCCTCCGTAAGTCCTGACGGAAAATATGTGGCATTTTTTTCCGAGAAAAATGTTTTTACCCTCGACCTGTTCATCGCAAGCACCGAAGATGGAAAGATAAAAAGAACCCTGACAAGTTCTACGCAGGACTCTGATATAGACGGGTATAATTTTCTTGAATCCATGGGAACCTGGTCGCCCGACAGCAGGTATTTTGCCTACGTTGCCGTTAAGAAAGGAAAAAGCCATATTCTTATTGCCGATATAAACCGCCCGCGAAGAACAAGGGAAATAACTATTCCGGGAGTGCCGTTTATCAACAATCCGTCCTGGTCGCCCGACGGAAGGCACCTTGTTATGACCGGGCTTGTTGGTGGAAGGAATAACCTGTATCTGTATGACATGGAATCTAAAAAGGTAACCAGGCTTACCAATGACAGGTACTCCTATGCCCATGCTTCCTGGTCGCCCGACGGCCGTTATATAGCGTTTGCCACGGATAAAAAACAACCGGGAGACACATCAACTACTGTCAGCTATGAATTTAACCTGGGAATTATTGACACCGAAAACAATAATGATCTGAAGATATTACCCGTCTTCAGGGGAGCAGATAACATTAACCCGGTCTTTTCATCCGATGGTCAATCCATCTACTTCCTTTCAAACAGTGACGGTTTCAGAAATCTTTACCGTTACGCGCTTGAAAGTGGTGAAGTGTACCGGGCGACAAACTATCCTACAGGTATCAGCGGCATAACATCACATTCTCCCGCCATAAGTATTGCCAGGGAAACCGGAATGATTACCTACTCATACTACATGAAGGGTAATTACACAATCTATTCGGCAATGCCTGAAGATTTCAATGAAGAGCCGGTTGACCCGGGAACAATAGATATGCTTGCAGCTACCCTGCCCCCTTTCCAGCGTGTAGCAGTAAATATTGTGGACAGGCTGATTGCAGATAACAAAAAATACATTGACTATCCCATAGACTCTTTCCGGATACAAAAGTACCAGCCGAGATTCCAGCTTGATTATATAGGGAATACAGGTGTCGGGGTTTCTGTAAGCAGTTATTACGGTACCGGTATGGCAGGAGGAGTAAATATGCTTTTTTCAGACATACTCGGTAATCAAACGCTCTTTGCAGCTGTTATGGTAAACGGTGAGATATACGATTTTGGCGGTATGGGATCCTACCTGAATCAGAAGAGAAGGATCAAGTGGGGCGGGTCACTTTCCCATATACCCTATCGGTTTGCCTATTTGCAGATGCTTCCTGTTGAAGATGAACCAAATTTAATAAACTATGCACTGGTTAACCAAAGGATTTTTGAGGACCAGCTGGCAGGCTTTGCCTATTATCCATTCTCCATGTCGCGCCGGCTTGAGGCAGGAGCTTCATTTGCGCGTTACTATTACCGCATAGATATGTTTAACAACTATTATGATCAATTTGGCAGATACCTCGGC
The DNA here is from genome assembly GCA_007120695.1 of Bacteroidales bacterium. Classification (GTDB taxonomy): domain Bacteria; phylum Bacteroidota; class Bacteroidia; order Bacteroidales; family PUMT01; genus PXAP01. The sequence goes on from SKND01000041.1 coordinate 38,512, forward strand.
CAGTCAATAGACAGAAACCTTGACACCCCTGACGGCTTTAACCTGGGGAGAGCCCAACTGGCTTATGTAGGTGACAATTCCTATTTTGGCATGGCCTCACCAATGAGGGGGCAAAGGTACAGGTTGCAGGGCAGCAAGTATTTCGGCCAGGTAGAATTCTTTGAGTTGCTGACAGATTACAGGCATTATTATTTCCAGAATCCACTGAGCTTTGCAGCAAGACTTTATCACAGCGGACGTTATGGCCCCACTGCCGAAGAAAGAAATATTTTTTATCCCCTTTACCTGGGAGATCCCAGGCACAGCTTTCTGAGGGGGTACGGATCTAACCAGTTGCAGCAGGCTTTTAATAGCAGGGACTTTTCAATAAATGATCTGATAGGAAGCAGGATGGCAGTTGCAAATTTTGAAATCAGGCTGCCATTCACCGGTCCCGAGCAGCTTGCAGTTATCAGATCGGGATTTTTATTTACCGAGCTGGCGCTGTTTTTTGATGCAGGGGTGGCATGGACTCAAGACACCAGGCCCACTCTTGATATCAATAATTTTGACGTGGACAGGCGCTTCCCGTTTTTCAGCACGGGTGTTTCCCTGAGGGTCAATCTTTTCGGCGCCATGATACTCGAGCCGTATTACGCCTTCCCTTTCCAGAGGGATGGGATCAGTGCAGGAGTGTTCGGACTTAATTTCATTCCCGGCTGGTAAATTTTTCTGTCACTTAAGGGAGCAGTTCGGGAATTGGCCTGCCGGTAGCAAAGGGAGGAATTGGTATATTCAGCATTAGAGAAATCGTAGGTGCAATATCGGTAACACCAACTTCTCTTCTGTAAATTCCATTACCGGTTTTCCAGCCATAGAAGATCAGAGGAACATGCTGATCGTAAGATATGGTTGTAAGCTGGTCATCCAAAACATTTCTTTCTGACCAGCCCTGACGGAGATAAAGCATTACGTCTCCCGAACGTTTTGGATGGTAACCCGACTGGATACGGGAGAGTATACCAGAAGAAAAATAATTGCTCCTGAGCACATCTTCGGTAACAGTTCCCGCAACGCCTGAAAACTGGTTGAGAAACCGTGCAGTACGGTCCTGGATTTCGTTCAGTGGAATTTTGTTGTCTTCAATGAAGATATGGTTAAGATAGACCATACCCGCGTTGTAAAAACTGATCCAGTCGCCCTGGCCATATGAGACATTCAGATAACTTCGCAGCAAAGACATGGCCATTCCGGGACTGAATATGCCCCCCGGTATCCTGGCAGAATTGTTATATGTGCCAGGGTACGAAACAGCCCTGTCAGCTGTCAGAAAAACCAGCACCCTGGATTTACCGTAATTCTCATCCAGAAAATCCAGCAGGTGTGCAATATCCTGGTCAAGTCTCAAATAAGCATCCTGCACCTCATTTGAAAATGTTCCGTATTGACTGTCGATTAAAGCAGTTGCAGAGAACCCGACAACTATCATATCTGTATTGTTTCTCTTCCCAAGCTGCTCATTGACAATAAGATTCAGGGCAAAATCCTTTGTAAAAGTATTGCCCCAGGGTGTAGACCGGAGCAGGCTGAAATCATCTCCTCTGCGCCGCATGCGTTTAAGTTCATGGCTGAAACCTCCGGCAACCTCAGTTTTGTCGATTCTGAAATATGATGATATGTCCTTTGACGGCTCCCAGACACGATCCAGATAGGTGGCCGGCAGCATGGCAGAATTGAAGTCATCTACCCACGGTGGAAGGGAATCAATATAATAACTGCTGCTCATCCACATTCCGCTTACATCATCAAACCACCAGGCAGCATTGGCAGAGAATCCTCCGGATAATACCGCCGCGGCATCACTCATAGATACGGTATATACCCTTGACCTCATATCACTTGACAAGCGAAGTTCATCGCCTATTGTTCCTGACATCAGACCTGATGGAGACCTTCTTCCGTTTGAATAGGAGCCTCCAACGGCAACTACATCTTCGTTATAGACAGCAGGCCTCACGTCGTTCCTCAATCTGTCATACCAGTGATCTGATATAACACCATGTGCAGAAGGGTTTGCGCCGGTAAAAATTGTGGCATATCCTGAAGAGGACTGGTTAACGAGGTAATCATACCGGGTATTACTGAAAGTACTGCCTTCAGACAGAAGCCTTCTGAAACCATTTCCTCCGAACTGGTCATGCAACCGTGTCAGATAATCATAACGCATCTTCTCAACTACAATACCGACAACCAGATCCGGTTTACTGTTTTCGGAGTCCCGGGAACCAAAAACCGGTCCCGAAAACTGCAACGTAATAACAATAATAAATACAACACGCAGAGCCAAAACTGAATAGCCATCTGAAAACATAAAAATTCATTATTTACCTGAAAATGAAAAAAACTCCCGTTAACTGTAAGTGATCAGCCAGCCGTAATAAATTTGCGGCTGATTAAAGAACTTCCGAATTGCATTCTTAGTATATCGATACCTGAAGTAATGTCGCAGCCATCTTCGAAAACCATTCACCTTTTATACATTAAACCTGATATTCAGAATATCGCCGTCATCTACCACATAATTTTTCCCTTCAATTGCCAGTCTGCCCTTATCCCTGCATGCTGCTTCCGACCCCAGTGATGTAAACTCTCCATATTTAATCACTTCTGCACGTATAAAGCCTCTCTCAAGATCACTGTGGATAACCCCTGCAGCCTGAGGGGCCGTCATTCCGCCTGAAATGGTCCATGCCCTGATCTCCTTTGGGCCCACAGTAAAGAATGTTTTCAGGTTAAGCAGTCTGTAGGCCGATCTTATAAGTTTATTGACTCCTGGCTCATTAAGTCCTGCATCTTTCAAATATTCAAGCCTGTCCTCCTCATTCTCCAGCTCTGCAATCTGAGCCTCTACTTCAGCAGCAACGGCAAGAACCTCTGTATCTTCTCCTTCAAGGGCTTTTACCACCATCTCCGAATACCGGTTCCCGCTTACTGCAGAGGCCTCATCAACATTACATATATAGATAACCGGTTTTGCCGACAGCAGGAACAGGTCGGATACATGCTGCCTGTCTCTTTCGTCAATTTCAATTGTCCGTACCGACCTGAATGATTCAAGATGCTCCTTGTAAAACTGAAGCACTTCCATAGTTTTTTTTGCAGTCTTATCACCTGTCTTTATAAGTTTCTCAGTCTTGGCTATTTTCTTTTCGACCGATTCAAGGTCCCTTACCTGCAGCTCAAGATCAACAGTTTCCATATCTCTTACAGGGTCGACCGAACCATCAATATGGGGAAGTGCATCATTATCGAAACAGCGTAATACATGAATAAGTGCATCGGTATTCCGTATATCTGACAGAAACTTGTTCCCTACGCCGGCACCGGTACTTGCCCCTTTTGCCAGACCCGGGATATCAACAAATTCTACCGTTGTATGCACAATTTTTTGTGTGGGCTGCAGCCTGGCAAGTTCATACAGCCTGTTATCGGGAACATGTACCATTCCTACATTCGATTTTAATGCACTGAAGGCTGCAGTGGATGACTTCGCCCTGGTATTTGACATACAATTGAAAAGAGTGGTTTTTCCCGAGTTTGCAAGTCCTATGATTCCGCACTGTAATGCCATCTGTTTTACACTTATTGATTTTTATGATCTGCAAAATTACCTTTTTTATGCCGTAAAAATGGCTGAAAAGGTTATTTTTGCAAACTAATAATAACCGGTAAAACAATAACCTCTATGAACAGGACAGTTATAGATAAAGCATCTGACAATATCCGCATACTCTCGGCGGCAATGGTAGAAAAAGCAAAATCCGGCCATCCCGGCGGGGCAATGGGAGGAGCAGACTTTATAAATATTCTCTATTCCGAATTCATGAACTTTGATCCGGATGACATGGAATGGTTCCTGAGGGATCGTTTTTTCCTTGATCCCGGACACATGTCGCCAATGTTATACTCGGTTCTCTCTCTTACCGGACATTACTCAGCCGATGACCTTAAAAACTTCCGGCAGTGGGGAAGCTGCACTCCCGGACATCCGGAAAAAGATGTCAAAAGGGGTGTTGAAAACACATCCGGTCCGCTCGGACAGGGCCACACGATGGCTGTTGGAGCAGCCATTGCTGAACGATTTCTGGCTTCCCGGTTTGGAGAGTGGTTGTCACATAAAACATATACCTTCATCTCCGACGGAGGGGTACAGGAAGAAATATCACAGGGAGCAGGGCGTATAGCAGGTTATCTGGGACTGGGCAACCTGATAATGTTTTATGATGCAAATGATATCCAGCTGTCAACAACTACAAGTGCCGTAACTAACGAAGATACAGCCATGAAATACGAATCCTGGGGCTGGCACGTGATTACCATTAACGGGAACGACCAGGATGAGATAAGAGCCGCCCTGAAGGCAGCAAATGCAGAAGATTCAAGACCTTCAATCATTATAGGCCGGACGGTAATGGGAAAAGGGGCATTGACCCGGGAAGGTGAATCTTTTGAAGGCCAACCTTCCACACACGGACAACCACTCTCGGCTGCGGGTGCATCATTTGAAAAAACTATCTCCAATCTTGGGGGAGACCCTGAAAATCCGTTTATCCTGTTTGATGAAGTAAAAACTGCATATAAGGAGGTAATGGATATTAAAAGGGCTAAAGCTGCCGAGAGGAAGAAAGTTCAAAAAGAGTGGGAAGATGCCAATCCGGAACTGGCTGAAACTTTAAACGAATTTCTTAACGGCACGATACCTGCAATCGACTTTTCTGCTATCGTGCAAAAAGAGAACATCGCAACCAGAGCTGCGTCAGGTGTGGTGCTTGCTCATTTTGCAAAGACCATAGGAAATCTTATAGTTTCATCTGCCGATCTTGCTAACAGTGATAAGACCGATGGATTTCTCAAGGTATCAAAACCTTTTACAAAGGGTGATTTCAGCGGGGCATTTTTTCATGCAGGGGTATCTGAACTTACTATGGCAGCAATAGCTAACGGGATGGCTCTTCACGGAGGCATTATCCCGGCTGTAGGAACATTCTTTGTTTTCTCCGATTACATGAAGCCGGCAGTAAGACTTGCCGCATTAATGGAGTTACCGGTAAAATACATATGGACACATGATGCTTTCAGGGTAGGAGAAGACGGCCCCACACATCAGCCGGTTGAACATGAAGCACAGATAAGGCTTATGGAAGAGCTGAAAAACCACTCAGGAAGACCCAGCATGCTGGTCCTTCGGCCGGCTGATGCAGCAGAAACCACTGTAGCCTGGAAAATGGCAATGGATAATACCCTTACTCCCACGGCACTAATATTGTCAAGACAAAATATCAAGGACCTCCCTTCAGAGGGCACGGGAAAAAGATTTGAAGAGGCGCTTGCAGCTATGAGAGGCGCATATGTGACAGGTGAAGATCAAAAAAATCCGGATGTAATTCTTTTAGGTAGCGGTTCAGAGGTGTCAACACTGGCAGAAGGGGCAGATTTACTTAGAAAGGAAAAGGGTTTAAAGGTAAAGGTTATATCGCTTATTTCCGGGAGATTGTTCCGCCAGCAAGATGAAAAGTACCAGGCACAGGTATTGCCTGAAGGATTGCCTGTATTCGGACTTACTGCAGGTCTGCCTTCTGTGATGAGAGAATTTGCAGGACCCCGTGGAAAGGTTTACGGCCTCGACCATTTTGGTTATTCGGCACCTGCAGGCGTACTCGACAAGAAATTCGGGTTTACACCCGAAAATGTGTTTTCCCGGGTTATAGAATACCTTGAGGAATACAACAGCAAAAAATCCTGACCTGTAACGGATATCCCGGCAACTATTCCCTTTCCGGAATATCAGGAATATTTCAGGCTGTGATTTAGGCAGGATTAAACCTTAGGAGGATAACCCGGTCCAAACAGTGTATCCAATATTCAATTAATGCAGGAACACAGCGACAGTGAATTACTATCACTTTTCCGGAACCCGGACCAGAAAAACTATGCATTTAACATGATGGTCAGAAGGTACCAGGAAAGGTTATACTGGCACATTAGAAAGATGGTCATTGTGCATGATGATGCAGATGACCTGCTGCAGAACACCTTTATGAAAGCCTGGAAGGGCCTGGAGAATTTCAGGGGAGATTCCTTGTTATTCACATGGTTTTACAGGATAGCCACCAACGAAGCTCTCTCTTTCCTGCAAGCAAAGAAAAAAAGGTATCTTCTCCCTGTGGTTGATGTTGAAAAAGAGCTGGTATCCAGCCTGGAAGGAGACAGCTACTTCGATGGAGATGATCTGCAGCTGAGACTTCAGAAAGCAATTCTGACACTACCCCCAAAACAGAGGCTGGTATTCAACATGCGTTATTATGATGAAATGAAATATGAAGATATATCACAGATTCTTGACACCTCGGTAGGTGCATTAAAAGCATCATATCATCATGCAGCAAAAAAAATTGAAAATATTATAAAAAACGATTAAACCAACTGGCCGTGAATCAGTCAAAAGAGAAAGCAATGTGACATTCTGGTGACAAATAAAGACAAATCTTCAACACATGAATCAAAAAGAAAATACGGAATCATTTGCAGGCCGGGTAGAAAAAAAGAATCCCTTTACAGTGCCGGGTAATTATTTTGACTCTTTCCCGGAGAAGCTTAGTAAACGTATTCATGCGGGAAAACCGGAAAAGATTTCAACGGTGGAAAGGGTATGGCAGGTTCTGAGGCCTCAGATAGCACTTGCGGCTGCCATAACCGGTTTTGCTCTTATAGGGTACTTCGGGCTCAGGACATTCGTTGAAACCGGGCAGGAATGGCTCAGTGATGAAGAAATAACAGGATATATGGAATATTACCAGGATGATTTTGCAGATTATTACCTGTTAAGCCTGCTCGAAGAAAATGATTTCTATTTCGAGGAAGACACAGATATTGAATCATGGTATTATGAAGATGATCCTGACCTGTATATTGAATATCTTTATCAGGATGAAATTCCCATTGATTTACTCTACACAGATTTTTAAACTAAAAATTGAAATCATGATCAGATATATATTAATCATTACAATATTATTATTGCCGGCATCCCGGCTTACCGCACAACCGGGACAGATGCAAAGGGGGCGCGGGGGTTTTGAACAGGTTGAAGCCGAAAGAATAGCTTTTATTACAAAATACCTTGAACTCACCAGCGACGAGGCAAAAAGATTCTGGCCTGTTTATGATGATTTCAGGAACAGGAGGGACCAGCTGGTACAGGAGAGACATAATTCCTCCAGGTATTTTCAGCAGAACTACCAGAACCTTGGAGAAAAGGAAGCTGAAGAATTAGCAGATAAATATATTGCCCTGCAACTCCGGGAAGCCAGACTTACAGAAGATTATCATAAGAAATTCAAGGAGGTTATTCCCCCTGTCAAGGTTATGCGGCTCTATGAAGCTGAAAATGTATTCAGGATGCAACTTCTCAGGAGAGTAAGAGGCGGGCAGGGAGCCGGAAGAGGTGCAGGAAGTCCCCCGGGAGGAGGGAGATAATCTCCCCGGACGGTTAACACTCGCGGTACCTGGAAATTTTCCGATTATTTAATTATTTTTACAGCAACTGTATATATGGCAGCAGAAAGCCCTGTATAACAGTTGCTTTTTTGCATATTAATACCTGACTGTGAAAAAAATAAAACAGGTCTTTTTTAATATTCTTGAAGTATCCGGACCGGAGGACCGGATTGGACGGATTTTCGACATATTTTTAATCTCATTGATCCTTCTTAACGTACTTGCTTTGATTCTCGAAACGGTTCAACCCATAGAGGAGGCAGCAGGAGCTTTTTTTTACAGGTTTGAGTTGTTTTCTGTTATGTTTTTTTCGGCCGAATATCTTCTAAGAATATGGATAATAACACTTGACCCGCGTTTTTCCCATCCTGTGTCAGGCCGTCTTCGGTACATGATCACATTCATTGCGCTTATTGACCTGTTCGCCATCCTCCCGTTTTTCATGCCCATGCTGAACATTGACCTCAGGTTCCTGAGACTTTTCAGGATATTCAGAATATTCAGACTTCTTAAGATAGTCCGCTATTTCAAGGCATTAAACCTGATGGCCAGAGTATTTATTAATAAAAAAGAGGAGCTCATCATGATCCTGACTTTCGTACTTTTCATGCTTGTGCTTTCTGCCTCACTTATGTACTATATAGAGAATGCTGCACAACCGGAAGCGTTCGCAAGTATACCCGATGCCATGTGGTGGGGAATTGCCACCCTCACAACAGTCGGGTACGGAGATGTTTACCCGGTTACGCCGCTGGGGCAAATACTTGGGGCCTTTATAGCTCTTTTGGGTATTGGTTTCTTTGCCCTGCCTACAGGAATACTGGCTTCGGGTTTCTCGGAAGAAATAAGAAAAAATAAAAACGAATCGTCCAGTTGTCCGCATTGCGGTAAAAAGTTGCCAGACTGACCTTTTTATCCAATATTATTCAGGTAAGTCATCAAAAAGGATTCAATACTTTTTTCTGCTAAGGGCCTTTAAACACAGCATATTTCAGGTAAGCCCCGGATCCTGGAAACCCGGTTTACCTTTGGTAACGAAGAGTTCTCAGGGTTGTCGCAACAGGTTATTCTGAGCCAGGGATATCAGTCTCAAGGGTGCGAAGAAAATCGACAGATTCCCTCATATCTTCAAACATTATCCGGTCGTTTTGGATAAAAGAGACCCTTTTGCGATATGCCTTTACAATAGCCTCAAGAAATGGAGACGTTCGTGCCGGTCTCCTGAATTCGAGCGCCTGTACTGCATTGTAAAGTTCTATCGCAAGCACCTTTTCGGTATTTTCCACCACCCTGAAAGCCTTTAGGGCAGCATTGGCTCCCATACTGACATGATCCTCCTGTCCCTGACTGGACTCAATGGTATCTACAGATGCCGGAGTGCAGAGCTGTTTATTCTGACTAACTATCGATGCAGCTGTATACTGCGGTATCATAAATCCGGAGTTGAGTCCCGGATTGGCAACCAGGAATAGAGGCAGTCCCCGTTTCCCGCTTAGCAGCCTGTAGATCCTTCTTTCAGAAATACTGGCAATCTCAGCCATTGCAAGACAAAGATGATCAAGTGCAAGGGCCAGTGGCTGCCCGTGAAAATTGCCCCCGGAGATTACCTTATCTTCTTCGGGAAATATGGTAGGATTGTCTGTTACAGAACTGATTTCCCGCTCGAATACCGACATCACGTAAGTCAGGGCATCCCTGGATGCACCGTGTACCTGTGGTATGCATCTGAAAGAATAGGGATCCTGCACATGTCTTTTTGTGCGGGAAATGATCTCGCTGCCTGAAAGTATACGCATCACCGCCGAAGCAGTTTTTGCCTGTCCCGGATGCGGCCGCACTCTTTGTATAAGGTCGCTGAATGCTTCGGGGCGTCCGTCATAAGCATCAAGCGAGAGTGACCCTGTAATGTCGGCCAGACTAATTATGCGGCGGGCCCGGACCGAACACCATGCTCCGTATGCCGTCATGAACTGTGTGCCGTTCAGCAGGG
>SKND01000335.1 GCA_007120695.1 Bacteroidales bacterium
CCACGTTAAAGAACGACACAGGGCTCACGAACACAGTGATGAAGCTGTTGCTCTCATCCTGACCACCCGGACCGTACGCCGTCAGCCGCACCAGGTATGTACCAGGCAGATGATAAGTATGTGTCGGCGCCACCTCGGTCGACATCGACCCATCGCCGAAGTCCCAGCGATAATGCTCTGCATACAGTGAATTATTATTGAAAGTCACCGTATACGGAGCACAGTCGGGCCCTATCTCATCGAATGCCGCCACCGGATCGGCCGGCTGCACGGTAATCTTGTGAGTCACGCTGGAAACGCAGTTCTCGTTCGACACAATGAAGGTCACCTCAAACTCGCCGTAAGTACCATAGGTATGCACCGGATTCTCGGCTGTCGACGTGTTGCCGTCGCCAAACTCCCACAGGTAATCAAATCCGCCACCCGTCGAGCCCATGTTGGTAAAGTTCACCGTCGAAGAAGGATACTTCTGCATGGGAGGATCGGCGCTGAATTCGGCGCGCGGAGGGGCATACACCAGCACCTCCATCTCATACTCGTCAATACAACCGTAGAACGAGGTGGTACGCAGCCTCACGTTATAGACTCTGTCTTCACTGTCATTATTCTCAAACTTGTGCACCACGTTCGGTCCTGCCGGACCACCCTGACCGTCCCCAAAGTCCCAGTAATACTCCAGCGCACCCGGTGTCGCCGCAAACTCTATGGTAGCAGGCGAGCAATCCTCGGTTACCGAAGCAGTGAACTGTGAATCAATACCAGGATAAACCGTTATCACCCTGGAGACAGTATGAGTACAACCGTTAGCCGAAAGAGCCGTAAGCGATACATCATAATACTGGATAGTGGTAGTCAGGTTTTCGAACACATGCACCGTATGCTCAGTGGTCACTATATCCGAACCATCACCAAAGTCCCATTCATATGCCACCGCATCGAACGAGTTATTGGTAAAGCTCACCTCCATCGGCGTGCAGCCAGGCACCGCGTCAGAGCTGAACGCAGCGTTGGGTATATCGTTTATTACCTGCACCTCCTCGATATCAGATCTGCAACCATTCGAGTCGATCACCCGGTACTGCATCGTGTAGGTCCCCGCCACCACTGTGCTGAACAAAGGATCAGTAATATCGGTAGCCGAGAGCGCCATGGTCTGTCCCGTCCATGCATGAACAGACCAGGTACCCGAACCGCCCGAAGGGTTGCCGTTAAGCTGCAGCTCGGTGCCGCCGCATACCAGCGGTACCGGAGAGACGCCATCTCCCGTAACAGCCGTTCCCGGTCTTTCAAAAACAGTGACCGTTATCGTTTCTGAAGTCTCCGTAGCATAATCGTCCGTAACCGTATAGGTGAGAGAATAAACACCGGGATCGGGAGAGTGGAACACCGGGTTACGAATAGAAACATCGGACAAATAGACGGTACCGTCACCCGTCCACTCATGACTCACGTACACCTCCGATCCGCCCGAAGCGCCAGGCGTAAGCTGCCAGTCAGTGTCGGCACAAAGCTCAACATCATCAAGCACCACATCAATGCCGGAGGTCACCGTTACCGTCACCACATCCTCACCCTGGCAACCGTTCGAGTCGGTCACCGTGTAGGTAAGCTCAAAATCACTGATAGTTGACGGGGTAAACACCGGGTTCTGAATGTTCACATCATCCAGGTACGACACAGCGCCTGTCCACAGATGCGTAACATAACTACCCGATCCGCCTTGCGGATTACCATCCAGAGGCAGCACATTGTCTATCGACACAGCCGCCGGGTCAGGCAGTATAGAAGGAGTGGGGTTGGCATTCACCGTCAGCGTCACCTCCTGCGAGTAAGCCTCAGGACTGCATTTACCGCTCACCCTCAGACTGTAAAGGTAACCATCCATGCTCAGTGGCGCGTTGTCGATATTAAGCGTAAGAGTATTGGCACCCGAATATACACCGGTATTTGGCACCAGGTTCCATCCCGACCCTTCGTTCACCATCCACTGGTAGGAGATGTTGGTCCCTGCCGCACCGGCAGTGAAGAAGGTGCTGCCACCCTCGCATATCGCCTCATCAGCAGGATCGGCAGTTATCTCCGGCAGGTCGTCTATCATCAGCGAAGCAGCATTGGAATAATCCGGACTGCCGCATATGCCTGAAACCATCATCCTGTAAAGGTTGCCGTTCAGTCCGGCACCAGCACCCGTTATCACGAGCTCCGTGCTGTTGGTTCCCGAGTAGTCTCCGCCCTCGGCGATATCGGTAAACCCGCCTCCCTCATTAACCTGCCACTGCAGAACTATGTCCGTGCCCGTTGCCGAAGAAATGAAATTCAGCTCGTCGCCCTCGCACACCACACGGTCGGCCGGCTGACTGGTCACCACCGGATCGGAATTGACCGTAAGCACCGCCACATCCGTAGCGCGGGAAGGCGGGCACACACCCTCTATCACTGCCCGGTAGCGGTAGTTGTTCATGGCCGGCATACCGGAAGTAATCTCCAGCACTTTGTTGTTCACCCCGTTATAGGTAGCATCATCGGCCAGGTTGTTATAAACAGTACCACCATCCACGCTGAGCTGCCACCTGTATGACAGTCCCGTCCCCGTGGCATCAAACTCAAACAGCACATCCTCGCCCTGGCATATCTCCTCAGAAACAGGATGCAAGGTAACCACCGGCCTGTCATCCACCGCAAGAATGCCGGTAGCAGAAACGGCAGGAGGATCGCAGACACCGGTTATTATCACCCGGTACTCAAATCCGTCCATTCCCGCATAAGCCCCGAAGATAGTAAGATGGCTGGTCTGCGTACCCGAGTACACACCCGATTCGGGCACAGCCGTAAAGCCGCTTCCCTCGTCCACCTCCCACTGGTATGTAAGAGCCGTTCCCGTGGCATTAACCGAGAAAGAAGTATTGGAATCCTCACAAATAGTCTTAAGTGCATCCGGCTCCATGGTAATAACCGGGGCAGTGTTGACGATCAGCGATACCGCATTCGACTCCACCGGCGGCGGGCAGGCACCATCAATAACCGCCCTGAAGCGATACCCGTTCATCGAAGGATCAGTCCCCGCTACAATCAGCTCAGAGCTGTTGGCCCCTGAATTAATAATATATGTAGCATCAGCAACCACCGGATCCCAGTTAACCCCGCCGTCCTTGCTGATCAGCCACTCAAAACCCAGATCGTCGCCACCGGCAACCACCACAAACATGGCATCACCACCCTCACAAACAATATCGTTCATTGGTTGCGTGGTTATCGTAGGAGGACTCTCCACCGTTAGCAATGCACCGTCAGACGCCGACGCAGGTAAGCATGTGCCGGTAACCACTGTCCTGTAAATATTTCCGTTCATTCCCGGACCGGCACTTGATATATCAAGCACCGGCGTATTCACCCCCGAATAGACACCCACATTCGACAGGTTAGTATATAAAGTACCGCCATCAATGCTGACCTGCCACTGGTAGGTCAGATCAGTACCATCCGCTATTACCTCAAACATCGCCAGGGCTCCGTCGCAACTCTCCACCGGTTCAGGCTGCTCTATAATCTCAGGAGCCAATTCCACGGTAAGTAATGCTTCCGCGGAAAACACCTCACCTCCGCAGCCGGTCAATACTGCACGGAACTCCTTACCATTCAAAGATTCTTGGATATTTTCAACCAGAAGCACCGGTGTGGCAGTACCCGAAAACACCGCCCCGTCAATATCAAGCAATTCGATAATATCAATCCAGTCGGTACCATCAAACATTTGCCACTGGTAAACATTAATACCAGCCGCCGTCACCTCAAACACAACGTCACTATTCTCACACATGACTATATCCTCCGGATCGTCAAGAACCTGGACTTCCGGTTTAACCGTTACGGTAATTTCCAAAACATCACCCGGACAATCATTTGACCACGGAGTGACGGTATAGTTAACCGTTTGTGCCTCACCGGTATTATTGGCGAGAGTCTGCTCAATGGTATTGATCCCGGCTTCACCTGCCGAGTATAGCGTAGCACCCATACCCGCAACCGACATATCAACCGTCCATGTAAAGGTGGTGCCGGGTATATCCGAATAAAGCTTAATATCAGTATCCTCTCCGCTGCATATCTCCGGCGCATCATTATCGAACGAGATAACAGGAAGGTCGTAAACAGTCATCGTAACAGGAGCCGGAGAAGCAAAGCACCCCTTGTCGCTGTAGCCGATAACATCAATAACATCTCCATCGGTGAGCGTTGTGGTTGTAAACTGGGAAGAAGTGCTTCTGGACTTTTCTGTTGAGCCGTTCACCAGGAACTCATACTCGGCTGCGCCATTGGCAACGAAGGTAACCTCGTCACCCCGGCATATTATTTTTTCATAGCTAACCCAGATAATATCAGGAAGAGGGTTAATATCTATTGTAACATGGCCAGCCATCAACTTTTCACATCCGGAAGAGGGAATTATAGCTACAACTGTATATGTACCCGATTCAAATTGGTTATCAAAGCTCAATTGTCCCGGCTCATCTGGTATGATTGACTGAACAACGGTTAAACCATGCACCAGGGTATATTCAACATCAGCCTGAGACCAATCAAGTCCTACCGCAATACCCTCAGTATCATCGGCACACCTTTCACCACCACCTGTAACGTTGAAAACAGAGGGATTTGGGTTAACAGTCACGCCTCTTACAAGCTCATCGCCAAAGCAGTTATATTCATTAATTTCACGAACCCTGATATTACCTGAGTTGTTACCAAAGTTTACAGTTATCGATGAGTTATCCGGTCCGTCACCGCCCGATTCGATCGAACTCCCCGATGGCACATTCCACATATAGGTGGAATTTGGCGTATCATTAACCGAATATGTTACACCCTGAGCAGCGGCACACACTTCCTCTTCAAAAACCAACCATTCTGTGTCAGGCTTCGGGCCAACAACCACTGAGATTTCTTCAGTCAAACTTTCACAGCCAAATTCATTAATTTCATAAACAGAAATATCCTGGGTTCCGGATTCGGGGAAATTAAAAGCTATCTCATTAAGGACAGCACCCATTGTCTCTCCCGGCCCATCAGTATCCCAGTCCCATACCCATCTCGAACCGCTAACATATGGCTGCGCCCTGTAAAAACCACTCTCACCCTCACAAAGCTCTATTGGTCCCGCAATAACCGGTCTTTCCGGTACAGGCAGTACTATGAGTTCAATTGAGGATGAAGCATTAGTGAGATCATCATCGCAGGGCCCAATGCCCCGTGCAAGTAGTGTCAGCGTAACTGACCCATTCGAAATATCGGTAGGACCCGGGGCATAGGTTGGGTTAAGAATACTTGTGTTATCAAAACTACCATCGCCATCAGTCGACCAGATTAACTGTGAATAATTGGTTGCGGCAGCATCTTCAAGGTAGTATGTAAGGTTTGAACAAAACTCAACATCAACCCCTGCATAACTTGTTGGATCTGGCACAACGACAACCTCCTGAGAATTGCTTGTCGCCACATTGCAACCTGCCCCGTCAAAAGTAACCACAAGCTGGTAATAGGTGGTTCCCTCTGAGTTAGTTTGCGGATTGTATGATTCAGCATTTGCTTCTGGTATATCTGAGAAGTCAGCGTTGTCGGTTGAGCTTTGCCACTGCAGAGTACTGTTACCTGTACCACCGGTAATGTTTGAAGTAAGCTCTGCATCACCCCCGATACAAACAGTTGCCCCACCGGATATTGTCACCTCCGGATCAGATTCTATAACTACCTCCTGAGAGTTGCTTGTAACCACGTTACAACCCTCGCCGTCAAAATTTACCACCAACTGGTAGTAAGCAGTACCCTCATCGGAGGTTGAAGGGCTGTAAGATTCACCGTTAGCTCCCGGAATATCTGCGAAATTTATGTTGTCGGATGAGCTTTGCCACTGGAGTAATCTGTTACCTGTACCCCCTGAGATAGAAGAGGTAAGCTCAACAACCCCACCCTGGCAAACACTGGCCCCGCCCGATATTGTCACCTGCGGAGCAGGTTCCACGACTACCTCCTGAGAGCTGCTTGTAGCCACACTACAACCCTCACCGTCAAAAGTTGCCACCAACTGGTAATATGTAGTCCCTTCGTCGGTCGTTGGCGGGTTGTATGTTTCACCGTCAGCTCCCGGGATGTTGGAGAAGTTAATGTTATCGTCTGAACTTTGCCACCGTAGGATCATGTTTCCAGTCCCTCCGGTAATGTTTGAAGTGAGCTCTACATCACCCCCGATACAAACAGTTGCCCCG
>SKND01000210.1 GCA_007120695.1 Bacteroidales bacterium
CAGGTGCGAGAGCGGTAGGTTTGAATACAGTGAATGGAACGTTTCTGTTTTCGGCAGCCAGATCCATTGTTCTCCTTATCTCTTCCATAACGGCCTGGATCTGTTCTTCTGACTCCTGGTTCTCGGCAGCATAATCCAGCACCGTATCAACACTGTTTTCCGCAAGCTTTTCAATAACCCTGATAGATTCTTCAATGGTCTCTCCCCCGCAAAACAAACTGAAGATGGTAGGTTTAACAAGCCATCTGACCGGTATATGCAACCGGGGTGCCACCACTGCCAACCAGCTTGAAACCCTTACCATTAGCGGTTTAGACATTAACCTGAAAAGAATAGCTGTTTTCCGGAGCTCTTTGTTACTCTTGATCCTGAAGGCAGTTTCAGTATTTTCAAATATGTGCATTTATTCAACTCGATCTGAATTATTACTTTTAGCCGGAAAAATATATTAAATCTGTTTAATTTTGATCGCTTTCGCGGAAATAATTGCAAATGCTTCAAAAATAGCAATTGATTGTAATAATATTGCAACAATATCTGAATAAACAGAGTAAAAGCATTTGAGGTAAAATAACTAGCTGACAGTAAAACTTAAATATATAGCAGCATGTATGAATTTATTTCGGGCAACATAACCGAATTAACCCCGGCCCATCTTGTAATTGAGAACGGTGGTACGGGATATTTTGTCAATATCTCACTCAATACATATTCAGCCCTGAATGGAAAAGAGTCGGCAAAAGTGTTTATTCATCAGGTAGTGAGGGAGGATGCTCACCTTCTCTTTGGGTTTGCTGAAAGGGAAGAAAGAGAGTTGTTCCGGCTACTGATAACCGTCTCAGGCATAGGTGCAAACACGGCCAGGGTCATGCTTTCATCACTGTCGCCTGTGGAGATACAGAGGGCCATAGCCGGAGGTGATGTTGACGTATTAAAGGGGGTGAAAGGAATTGGACTGAAATCGGCACAAAGGATAATTGTTGATCTTAAAGATAAACTGGGCAAAATGACCGAAAGTGCAGAAATATTTACTGCTGCGGACAATACCATCAGAGATGAATCGTTATCTGCTTTAATAATGCTGGGTTTCCCCAAAAACGCGGTTGAAAAGGTGATTAACCGGTTATTGGCTGACGGAGAGATAACAACTGTAGAGGCTCTTGTAAAAAGGGCCCTGAAGCAACTCTAGATATTAATCTTATTGGCTTTTCTATTGGTTAAGGCATCAAAATATTCCGGTACGTCTTTTTGGGTATTATTGTTATGGGTTTTAATCATAACCCCTGGCATTTCTGTCAGATTAGCCGATTCCGGTGGCCATCCAATCGATTCATTCATTGAAATTGCGTTAGAGCCTGAGGTTCAAAATTCAGGGGTACCGGAAATATTAACTCAGCCGGATCAACAATTACAACTTCAGGATCCCCCGCCGACCGGAAGAATTCCAATTCCGCCTCATTTCAGGATAATACCGGAATATGACATTAACACCAACTCTTATCTGCTGCGCAGGAAGATCGGAGAGTTTGAGATTGGTCGTCCGGGAGTCCTGAGTTTCCAGGAATACAGGTCATACAGCATGGAAAGTGCCATGCGCGAATACTGGCTTCAGCGCTCAAGGGGAGAAGCTATGGATGCAAGAGCAGAGTTTATTCCCGGTTTATCTCTCGGAGTTGATGCCATAGACATGGTATTCGGGAGTGATGTTGTAAATATTCAGCCCCAGGGCTCGGCTGAGCTTATTTTTGGGATTAATACTGTTAAAAATGAGCGTCCCGACATCCAGGAGGAGCTTCGGCGTACAACAACCTTTGATTTTCAGGAAAAGATCCAGATGAATGTTGCCGGAACGATCGGCGACAGGGTAAGGCTTGGGATTAATTACAACACCGAGGCAATGTTTGAATTTGAAAATCAGACAAAGCTTGAATATACCGGCAGCGAAGATGAGATCATTAAAAGAGTTGAAGCAGGAAATGTTACACTGCCGTTGCCCGGGTCATTAATTACAGGAAGCCAGAGTCTTTTCGGATTGAAGACCGAAATGCAGTTCGGCAATCTTTCTGTTACCAGCGTTTTTTCACAGCAGAAAGGTGAATCATCCGTAATCGAGGTCAGGGGAGGTGCGCAGACACAGGAATTTTTGGTTTATGCAGACGAGTATGATGCTAACAGGCATTTTTTCCTGTCCCACTATTTCAGAGATACCTATGAAGCCTCCCTGCGTAATTTGCCGGTAATCAGCTCGGGTATAAACATTACCAGGGTTGAGGTATGGATAACAAATAAAAGCAGCAATTATGAAGATTCCAGGAATATAGTCGCATTTATGGATCTTGCCGAGAAAGATGAGAATATTTATGCAGACGATCTGTTCAACCGGGATCCGTCCCAAACCGGAGACCATCCGCGTAATGCCCTTAACAACCAGTACGAAATGATGACCGGGGTGTATTCCGGCATAAGGAATATCACACAGGTAACCACTACTTTGCAACCCCTTGCACCGGGCTTTTCCATCGGAAGGGATTATGAAGAGATTGAGAATGCAAGAAAACTATCGCCAAGGGACTTTTCCTTCAACTCCAGGCTGGGATATATTTCGCTCAATTCGGCTCTCAATGCCGACGAGGTGCTTGCAGTAGCTTATGAATATACTATGGGCGGACAAACATACAGGGTTGGTGAATTTTCCAATGAGGGCATTACTGCACCGGAAGCTCTGATTGTCAAGCTTCTGAAGGGCACTAACCTCACCCCCAGGCTTCCCACCTGGAACCTGATGATGAAAAACGTATACGCGATAGGTGCCTGGCAGGTTAACAGGAGCGACTTTGTGCTTGATGTATTGTACCAGGATGACCAGACAGGAAATGCGATTAACTATATTCCCGGTGGCAGGATACAGGAACAGACATTACTGCGCGTAATGAACCTCGACAGACTTAATTCTCAGCTTGATCCTTACCCTGACGGTTCATTTGACTTTATTGAGGGAATCACGATTAACTCATCAAACGGACGAGTCTTTTTCCCCGTACTGGAGCCTTTCGGTTCGCACCTGAGAAGGCAGATAGGTGACGATGCAATTGCAAGCCGCTATATATTCCAGGAGTTGTATGATTCAACACAGACCAGGGCCAGGCAGGTGGCAGAAAAAAACAAATTCATGCTTGCCGGAACCTACCAGTCCTCCACTGGTTCTGAAATTCCTCTCAACGCCATGAATGTGCCAAGAGGATCAGTGAAAGTGACCGCTGGTGGTATCCAGCTTGTTGAAAACATTGATTACACGGTCGATTACACCCTTGGGAGGGTTCAGATTATCAACCAGGGAGTGCTTGAATCGGGAACTCCTATCCGGATATCACTCGAGAGCCAGGAGTTGTTCAATATCCAGACAAAGACACTTGTAGGATCACATTTAGATTACCGGTTTTCAGATAACTTTAATATAGGTGCCACCATACTTAAACTTACCGAACGTCCGCTTACGCAGAAGGTTAGTTTTGGCGATGAGCCGATATCAAATACTATTTGGGGACTGAATACCTCTTATCGTACAGAGTCACGATTCCTGACCAACCTTGTCGATATGATTCCCTTTATAGAAACAAGGGAGATTTCAACAATATCGTTCCAGGGCGAGTTTGCGCACCTCATCCCCGGTCATTCCCGGGCCCTGGGCAGTGCAGGGGTGTCATATATTGACGATTTTGAAGCAACAAAGACCACGATCGACCTGAAAACACCCAGTGCATGGGTTATTTCAAGCACGCCCGAAGGACAGCCCATGTTTCCCGAATCATCACTTACCAATGACCTGGCTTACGGTTATAACCGTGCGCTGCTTGCCTGGTATGTAATTGATCCGCTTTTTCTGAGAAACACAAATGCCACTCCCGGCCATATCCGGAGTAATCCGGATCTGCAATCAAGCCATTTCGTGAGGGAGGTTTTTGAAAGAGAACTGTTCCCCGCAAGGGAAACTCCAAGCGGAATTGCCACAAATATTCCGGTTTTGAACCTCGCATATTACCCCGACGAAAGGGGGCCATACAACTACGATGTACAACCATCCCAATATTCTGCGGGTATTAATGCAGACGGACGGCTGGCGAATCCTGAAACCCGGTGGGGTGGAATAATGAGATCGCTGTTCACCACAGACTTTGAGGCGGCCAACATTGAATATGTTGAATTCTGGCTTATGGATCCTTTTATTGAGCATGCTGCCGATCATAATGGAGGTGATTTCTATATCAATCTCGGAAATGTTTCTGAAGATATTCTTAAAGATGGCCGGAAGAGCTTTGAAAACGGATTGCCCATAAGCGAAGATGTAACCGATGTGGATACCACTGCATGGGGACGTGTTCCCACCCAGCAATCGCTTGTAAATGCATTTGACAATAACCCTGAGGCCCGTAAGTTTCAGGATGTGGGACTGAACGGACTCCGGACGGTTGATGAGAGATCATTCTTTTCTGATTTTCTCGATGAGATAGCGCAGCTTTTCGGTCAGGATTCGCCTGCTTATCAAAACGCCTGGGATGATCCTTCAAGTGACAATTACAGTTATTTCAGGGGAAGGCACTGGGATGAACAGGAGGCCGACATCCTCGAAAGATATAAGTTTTACAATGGTATGGAGGGTAACTCACCAACTTCTGAACAGTCAGAAGAACCATTCCCCACCTCGGCCACTACTCTGCCCAACACAGAGGATATAAACCGTGACAATACCCTTAATAAGTCTGAAGCATATTACCAGTATCGTATCAGTATAAGGCCGGAGGATATGCGTGTCGGACACAACTATGTAGTTGATTCGGTAAGGACCTCGGTCAATTTTCCGAACGGTGAATCATCATCGGTCAACTGGTACCAGTTTAAGATCCCGTTATCAGATTATGAAAGGGTAGTAGGTCCTGTTCAGGATTTTAAATCAATACGTTTTATGCGGATGTTCCTGGCAGGTTTTGAAGAACCAGTGATAATGAGGTTTGCACGCCTTGATCTCGTTAGAAGCGACTGGAGGCAGTATCATCTTTCGCTTATGGAAGGTCAGGAGGGTCTGGCTCATCAGGAACCGTCAACGGGACGATTTGACATATCGGCTGTTAATATAGAAGAGAATGCAAGTAAAACACCTGTTAATTATGTTTTGCCGCCAGGCATTGACAGGGTCATAGATCCTACAAATCCTCAGCTTCAGCAACTGAACGAACAATCGATGGTTCTTAAAGTTGAAGAATTGGATGATGGCGATGCCAGGGCGGCTTTCAAAAATCTGAACCTCGATATACGACAGTACAGAAGGATCCAGATGGAGGTTCATGCCGCTGCTCTCACGGGAAATATTCTCGGCGACGGTGACCTGACCATGTTTATCCGTCTGGGGACTGATTACAGGAACAACTATTATGAATATGAGATACCGTTAAGGGTTACACCCCCCGGACGCTATGACAACAACAGGGAAAGCGACCGGCTAATTGTTTGGCCGGAGGAAAACAGGCTCGATATTGCACTTGAAATATTTCAGAAACTTAAACAGGCAAGAAATATCCAGATGCAAAATCCGGGATCGGGAATTACCATGTCAACAGTCTTTTCGCAGATGGACGGGGATAATCATGTAAAGGTCGTAGGGAATCCGAATCTGAGCAATGTGCGTACCATGATGATCGGTGTGCGAAATCCGGGCCGTAATACAAACCCGCATGAAGGTGATGACGGAATGCCAAAATCGGGTGAGATATGGGTAAATGAACTCCGCCTTACCAATTTCAACGAGGAGGGGGGATGGGCAGCTAATGCCAGGCTAACTGCCAGACTGGCTGATCTTGGTTCTGTTACATTTGCCGGCTCTACCAGTCAGCCGGGTTTTGGCAGCATCGACAAGAAAGTCAATGAACGGCAACAGGTGCAGATGAACCAGTATGATATCTCTACCAACCTGGAACTTGGAAAATTTTTTCCGGAGGACTCGGGAGTCAGGATCCCTATGTATATGGGGTATTCGGAAGGGTTTATCAACCCTAAATATAATCCGCTTGATCCCGACATTCCCCTTCGCGATGCCCTCGATGCAGCACAAACAAAAAGAGAACGTGACTCTATCAGAGATGTTGCCCAGGATTATACCCAGAGGAAAAGCCTCAATTTTACAAATGTGCAGATAGCCCGGCCCGATAGTCGCCAAAGATTCTACAGCATCAGCAACTGGACCATAAATTATGCATTCAGTGA
>SKND01000343.1 GCA_007120695.1 Bacteroidales bacterium
CCACCCGGCTGGAAACCTGCTGTGGTAATAATACTTGGAGTGTTCACGGGTATCTCGTTGCTGGTTTTTCATGCTTCAGAGGCACAATCATATATCTCCGATAAACCGGAAACCTGCATTAACTGCCATGTGATGTATCCGCAATATGCTTCCTGGGCACATAGCAGTCACCGCGAAACAGCAACCTGTGCCGAGTGCCATGTTCCTCAGGATAATTTTTTCAGCAAGTATTATGTTAAGGGTACTGATGGACTCAGACATGCATATGTCTTTACCTCCAGGACAGAACCACAGGTTATACAGATAAAACAAAGGGGTATAAATGTGGTGCAGAAGAATTGCATACGTTGTCACCTGGATATGGTTGAGATGACAAGGATTGTTGAGGTTACGGGACAGAATTATCATGAAGGTGAAGGAAGCAGGTGCTGGGATTGCCACAGGGATGTGCCTCACGGTACTGTGAGAAGCCTCTCCTCAGCGCCTTTTTCACTTGTCCCGAGAATGCCATCACTGATGCCGGAGTGGCTGCAGAGTTTTTTAAAAACCGGGGAACAGTGATCCCGGAATTAACCTGAAAAGCCCGGAACCGATAATAAATAGCTGACTTAATAGGATATTCAAAAAATTAAAGAAATTAAAACCGCAATATATGGCAACCATAAAAGAACTCTCCGAGAAAAAACCCTGGCTGAACTGGGTACTGTTCTTTGGCACAGTTATAATTGTTTTCCTGATCGGACTCTTCGCGGCTTCCATTGTAGAAAGAAGGAGTGAGTCACAAATGTATTTCCAGATGGTTCAGCCCATACCGGACTGGGAGCCGAGACATGAGGTGTGGGGCCAGAATTTTCCAAGGCAGTATGAGTCCTACAAGATGACTCTCGATACAACCTTCGGGAGCAGGTATGCCGGATCGGTTATGATAGATTACCTTGAGAAATATCCTGAACTTGTAATCATGTGGGCCGGCTATGCTTTTGCCAGGGATTACAACCAGGGGCGGGGTCACTACTATTCGGTTTCGGATGTGCATAATACATTGCGTACTGTTCAGCCACAGCCTGCAACATGCTGGACCTGCAAAAGCACTGATGTGCCAAGGGTGATGAATGAGATAGGTGTAAGGGAGTTTTATAGCAGTACATGGGCCGGCATGGGCAGCCAGATTGTCAACCCGATCGGTTGCCAGGACTGTCATGACCCGCAAACAATGAATCTCAGGATAACAAGGCCGGCTCTTGCAGAAGCATTTGAAAGACAGGGTAGAAATATTGAGCATGCCACCCACCAGGAGATGCGATCTCTTGTATGCGCGCAGTGCCATGTTGAGTATTATTTTCAGGGCGAGGACACGTATCTGACTTTTCCGTGGGATAAAGGATTCAGTGCTGATGATATGGAGGCATATTTTGATGAGTACGAGTTCACTGACTGGGTTCACGGACTGAGCCGGGCACCAATGCTCAAGGCTCAACATCCGGACTATGAGCTTTATAAGACGGGTATACATGCCGAAAGGGGTGTCTCCTGCGCCGACTGCCATATGCCTTATAAGAGGGACGGGGGACTAAAGTTTACCGATCACCACCTTCAGAGTCCTCTCAACAATATTTCCGGGTCATGCCAGGTTTGCCACCGTGAAAGTGAAGAAACACTGAGGCAGAATGTATATGACCGGCAGGTCAAAATCAGCGAGCTCAGGCGGATAACAGAAAAAACCCTCGCCAGGTTGCACCTGGAGGCTAAAACTGCATGGGATGCCGGGGCTTCCGAAGAGGAGATGGCGGAAGTGCTGCAACTGATACGTCATGCACAGTGGCGCTGGGACTGGGTGGCCGCAGCCAATAGCATGGGTTTCCACTCCCCTGCCGAGGCATTAAGGGTGCTAGGAACTTCAATTAACAAAGCCCAGGAAGCAAGGGTCCATCTTGCGCGTATCTTCGGCAGGTATGATGTTCCACAACCGGTTGAACTGCCGGACTACTCAACGAAGGAGCTGGCACAACAGGTGGTGGGACTGGATATGGATGATATCCGCAGACAAAAAACTGATTTTAAGAATGATGTACTTCCAAAGTGGCTTGAGGAGGCACGCCTTAGGGAAGAGGCATATAACCAGCCCTGATACAGAAGCTCCGGGCAGCTGCCTCCCTTTATATTAAGCTTTAGCAATTCAACCTTCAAATCTTATCAACACCACGGGCCGGAGAGGCACGGCATTGTTGTTGATAAATTCATCAGGGTGCAGAGTCCGATTTCAGCATAATAATTTTCAGGGATCAAAAAAAATCAGTTTCTTGACCGATTGATCAATGCAGCAATAACGGCCAGCACACTTAGATGCAACAAATAAAAAAGATCCGGTTAAGGGCAATACTATCACTTACGGCAGTAATAATTTTCAATTCGGCTCTTATCAGTTCATTTATAATTTACCGTGCCAGTTTGGGTATGAATTTTCTGTCGTGGACTTTATTGGTGATTCTTACGGTTGCGATAGCCTTTATATTGTCATTTGCCTTTTACCGCCTCTATACAGGGCCTCTCATACGGCTATGGCAGAAGGGAGAAAAAAGAACCATCATTCGCACCAGAAATCAGTTTGCCGATTTCATGGATGATCTTCCACTTGGCGTTTTCATCAAAAACAGACAAAGCAGGGCTGTATACCTGAATAAATATATGGACAAAATATTCGGGAAGTCCAACTGTATAGGAAAAACACCTTACAACATTTTTGAAATGTCGACGGCCGACAGGGTTATGAATGAGGATAAAAGGGCGCTGGCCGGCGAGAATGTCATGGTTGAGGAGGTACTGACGGATAAAAACGGTAAGGAAAGGGTTTATATGACCCATAAGTTTTGTATGCGTGATGAGAATTCCGATGCGATGATAGGTGGTATATCGATTGAAATAACCCGCCGCAGGGAAGCCGAGTATAAGCTCAGAATTCTCTCAAAAGCTATACGTAACTCACCTGTGTGTGTTGTAATAACAGATCCGTCAGGCAATATCGAATATGTTAATCCCGCTTTCGTAAACTCAACTGGTTACAGCTTTGCCGAGGTAATGGGTGAAAACATGCGGATCATAAATTCAGGAAAGCACGAGTCATCATTCTTCAGGGAAATGTGGGCAAAAATCAGGAGCGGGATGGACTGGCAGGGTGAAATCCTGAACAAAAAAAAGGATGACACCCTTTTCTGGGAAATGGTTAACATCTCTTCGGTAACAAACCGCGAAAGTGAGATAACCCATTTTGTTGCATTAAAGGATGATATAAGCAAACGGAAACAGATGGAGGAAGATCTTCTCAAAGCCAAATTAAAAGCCGAGGAGAGCGATAAGCTGAAATCAGCCTTCCTGGCAAACATGTCGCATGAGATCAGGACGCCTATGAATGCAATTGTGGGACTTTCAGGGCTGATAGGAGATAATGACCTTCCTCTTAATGAAAGAAAAAGTTTCTCCGAGATCATAAAAGAGAATTCCAATGTGCTGCTTCAGCTTATAGATGATATAGTGGATATTTCAAAAATTGAGGCGGGGCAAATAGTGATAAGGCCGGTAAACAGCAATATTACTTCACTGCTGGAAGAGGTTTACGAAACATTCCGGATACAGGTTAAAGACAAGGATGTGAAGCTGGTCCTGAAAATCCCCGAAAGGGAAAAGATATGGACCCTCACAGATCCTCAGCGTTTAAGACAGATCATTACAAATCTTATAGGCAATGCCCTGAAATTTACCTCTGAGGGAAAGATTGAATTTGGCTGCCGGCTTAATAGTGATGGCAATATCATCTTTTTCGTAACTGATACCGGGATAGGAATTCCGAAAGATAAACTCAAAGTTGTATTCGACAGGTTCAGGCAGGTTGATGACGCAGGCACAGGTAATCAAAGGGGTGCGGGACTGGGACTGTCAATCTCAAAGAGTCTTGCCGAGTTGCTGGGAGGATCAATATGGGCTGAATCAAAAGAGGGCGCAGGCTCAACCTTCTTTTTCACCATTCCATATCAGCCGGTTCAACTTACTCAAAAGGAAGAAGTTTATAAACCGGACTTCGTTACCTATCCACGGTTGTCGGGAAAGATTATACTGGTTGTGGAAGATATTGAAGTAAATTTCAAGCTTATTGAGGCGATGCTGAAAAAGACCGGGGCACAGATCATGTGGGCAAAAACAGGCAGGGAAGCCCGTGAGATCTTCAATGCCAACCGCAACCTTTCACTTGTATTACTTGATCTCAACATACCTGATATTCACGGGTATGAAATTCTTCTGGAGTTTAAGGAGGCAAGGTCCGACCTGCCTGTAATAATCCAGACTGCGTATGCCATGAACAACGAAAAAGAGCGCTGCTCCCTTGCCGGTTGTGACAACTATATCACAAAGCCCATAAGGATGGAGCAACTGCTGGCCGCAATGCAGCTCTGTATGCTCCAGGAAAACTAAAAAAGCAAAGCAACTCCGGGGTTCCGACTATTCTAATGCAATTTTTACCAGTGTTCCCGCAGAAACCCTGTCATCAAGTTCCATATTGTTGAGGAAGGCAAATTCCTCCATTCTGTCCTGCGGGACTCCGAAAGAGCGCAGTGCCTCTGCAAGGGTACCTTCCCGCTGAACCTCTCTTATGCGTATCCTTTCCGGACTCACATTAAGCTTTGAGTTATCAGTGAGCTTGTTAAAACCAGTCATGGTGGTCTCGAATGCATTTGCAAATCTGGTAAAATCAGCATCTGCAGATAACCCATGGAAAACATAATAAGTTCCCTGGTCGTCAATAAAATATGACATTACCCTTAGTGAGTTCTGCTGTCCGGTTGCCTGATCCTGGGATGAATGGCCTGAAATAACTGCAAATGCTGGCATCCCGTTGACAGTGGTTCTTTTGCTTTCGGTAATATTAAGCTGCAACTGCTGCATGGTTGACTGTGCTGCCTCTTCAAGGGTATTACCTTCTGCAAAGGTAAAGATCATCAGGGCATCTCCATCCTGTGGAGCCATCCGGACCTGGATGGGTGAGTTTTCAAGTCGCCATCCCGAAGGAAAAGTAAAAAGGAACTTAAGTTCGGGGTGGTAGAATGTATGCCCCTCAACATAACCCTGGCGTGGATCTTCTCCATATACCATCCCGTCAATTAGTTGCAGGTAATTACCGGTGTTAACCTTCCACTGCGAATGATCCAGCTTTTCCTGCCAGACAAGGGCATCCTGTTTGACCGAGTTGTACCTGTTACCCGGATCCGGGTGTGTCGACAACCACGTTGGTATACCTCCCTGTTCCCTGGCAAGATCCATCTTTATCAACACCTGGTAAAAATCGGCCATCTTGCTGGCATCATATCCTATTTTTGAAGTGTATTCGACACCCAGCCTGTCGGCTTCCCTTTCATCTTCCCGGCTGAAGCTAAGAAACAGCAGCTGCATTCCAGCCATAGCGTATTCACCATATTTCCGGAATTCTTCGGATGCGATCATGCCGCCAATCATAAGCAGCTGACCCAGCTGTTGCTGGCTTTGCCGGCTGGCAGTGTGACGGGCAGTAATGTGTCCCATCTCATGACCGAGAACACCGATCATTTCGGCTTCATTGTTAAATTGAGCAAGAATACCACGGGTGAAATAAATATACCCTCCCGGTACCGCGAATGCATTTATCACGGGAGTATCCAGGATCCTGAAGTGGTATTCAAGGTTTGGACGGTGGGATATCAGTCCCATCTCTTTACCCCTTTCCTGGATCAAAGAGAGCAGAGCCTCGCTTTTATATTCACCAAAGGTGGATGTAACCTGCGGATCGTACTCTCTCCCCATACTGATTTCCCGGCTTTCTGACATGAGCATTAACTGACGTTTTCCTGTAACAGGATTAACCGCACATGATGAAAGGGTCAGAAAGGCCAATAGTACAATAAAGTGGGATGAAACCTTAAGTTTATTCATGGCAATAGATTTTATTCTTAAAACCTCTGATTACAAAATCTTAACAAAGATAATTGAATTTTGCATCTGTTGAAAATAAGAACAAAGAGCAATATTTAGCATGCTAAATTGGCTAAGTTTCCAGTTAAGGAAAAATTCATTACCGGGGCAGGGCGAAACAAATAATAATTTTCACCGTATACTAACTCATTTATGTGCCAGTTTTTTTATCTTTAGCTCAATTTATTAAACATCAAAGACTAAGGAAATGTCAAATTTCATGCTGAA
>SKND01000313.1 GCA_007120695.1 Bacteroidales bacterium
AAAACTGTTACACATTTAACAAAAAGTTTTACATTTTACTAAGGTTTCCCGGATAATTGGAAATCTATGCATACAATAGCTTCGACTGTAAGCTTTGTATTAAAAACCTCAATCCTGTATTGAAAAGACATCTTGAAAAACAGACTGAAGTGCTTCTATTTCCTCATCCTTTAACATTTGGAAAGTATTTCTTCTCCTATTAGGGAAGATTCCCTTATTCTGATGAGTAACCCGGATAAATAAATCAATTAGCTTATCAGGCATATCTACTCTCTGCTTCATTAATCCCTTAGCCTCATCATAGTTTTGCAGGAAATTTAATTCATTAGGAAGGTCATAGGATACAACGGTTTCGATTACTTTACAAAGATATTCAGTTTGAATTGTTAAATCCGGGAACCGATAATATCCCTCAACTTCAGAAGCATTATAAACCAGATATTCTAATCAGGTTCGCAAGAAACAGGTATAACTTAAACAATAAACCTGTTTGGTTGTTAATTATTTAGTCAACAACATAAAATGAGAAAAGCTTCGTCAATATCATCTGTTTTCATCATCCTGATTATCTCATTGAACCTGGGTGTTGCATCCCACTATTGCGGAGGTCAGCTTGCAGAGTCCAGGGTTGTCTACGGGAACGGCATAGCCGGCTGCGGTATGAACTGTACAGATACAGAGCCAGGTAAGAACCCGTTTGAAAATGCTTTTATCCCTGTTACCTGCTGTTCAGATAGCTTTACTGATATTTCATCAGATGAATACCATCCGGCACCAGTAAACAATTCAATTACCGTTCAGCTCAGCACACCTTTAACCGTAAACAGCACCATGTTGTTGCCGGTTGTTTATAAAAGCCTGTTAATATCTCAAAGGCCGCCACCCTTATTGACGGAAGTATCCCTTCCGTTTATCCAGGTTTTCATTATCTGATTCCTTACCGTTCACCAAATTACTTCCTGTATAATCTAAGCAGGAATGACTATGCTATTGTTATAATACAAAAGTTTGCCCCTTCATGGATATAAATAATATCAACAATGAAACTATACATAAAAAACATGGTTTGTGATCGCTGTATCATGGCAGTAAAAGCTGAAGCTGAGAAAGCAAGCATGAACCTCGCCTATATCAAGCTTGGAGAAATTGGGCTGACTGAAGAAAGTCTGCCTGCGGAGACTCTGGCCACTTTTGACAATACACTGCTTGCACTGGGCTTTGAACGAATAGATAATAAAAGAAGCAGGATTATCGAAAAAGTGAAAAATATAATTGTGCTTAATATCCACCACTCCGAAGGTGACATTAAAAATAACTGGTCTGACCTGATCACCGGTGAATTGCATTATGAATATAACTATATCAGCAATCAGTTCTCATCATTAGTAGGAGTCACTATTGAGCAGTTCATTATACGTCAGAAGATTGAAAAAATAAAAGAACTTCTGTTTTATGGAGAAATGAACCTGAATGAAATTGCATGGAAAATGAATTATAGCAGTACGGCATACCTTAGTTCACAGTTTAAAAAGGTTACTGGAATGACACCGGGCCGGTTCAGGAAATTAATGGACAAAAAACGGATATCACTGGATAATCTGTAAATTTTATAAATTAATCAAGCAATTGCATAACATTTAAAATATCCAATACATATAATTTTACAGCATTATTAACACGAAATCTAATTTAAATTCTTATGAAAACACTACTTTTTATTGCAGTATTTATTATCCCTTCACTGGGATACACTTTTTCAACAGAGGAAGAGACAGAATTCAAAGTTTATGGTGCATGTGGCATGTGCAAGGCACGGATCGAGAAAGCCGCAACAAGCGTTGACGGTGTCTCCTCAGCACTATGGTTACAGAAGACTCAAATGCTTTCGCTATCGATTGACAACCAGAAAGTAAATATTGATAAGGTGCATGAAAAAATTGCCGGATCGGGTCACGACACTGAAAAAGTAGCAGCTGAGGATGAAGTCTACGAAGGTCTTCCTGCATGCTGCCATTATGAAAGAGCAGTCTATGATGACAAACCCGAACATGAATCTCACCATTAAACACCTGAATTCTGTTTGAACATATATCTTCCGGCTGCTGCAATATGCAACCGGAAGATACCGGTAAATCAGGAAATTATATTGTTTTAGTTGCGCAGACCCGGACACCTTGTCATTACGGTAAGCATTACATAAATAATTAAATAATGGATGATTACAGCAAAATGGAGCATGAGCATGAGCATGAGCATAATGATAATAATAGCCATGCAGGTCATAATCATAGCCACCAAAATCATAAAGAGCATCATAACAAGCACAAAGATCATGACCGGCATGCACATCAAATGAGTGATGACAATCATGATGATAATCACAATGATGTTCACGGCAATGGTCACGGCAACGGTCACAGCAAGGGTCACGGCAACGGCCAACATGATCACACCGGGCATCACGAGATGATGATCAGGGATTTCCGGAAACGTTTCTGGATCTCCATTGTACTTACCGTCCCGGTCCTGCTCTTATCGCCTATGATACAGAATTTGCTGGGGATTGAATTTGTATTGTTTCCCGGTTTTGACAAATACATACTCTTTGCCCTTTCAACTGTAGTCTACTTTTATGGCGGCTGGCCTTTTCTGGCCGGACTGACCCGTGAGATAAAACAGAAACAACCCGGGATGATGACCCTGATTGCCGTGGCTATAAGCGTGGCGTGGGGATACAGTACAGCTACTACTTTCGGTGTGGAAGGCAGCTCCTTTTTCTGGGAACTGGTTACCCTTATCGACATCATGCTGCTGGGCCACTGGATTGAAATGAAGTCGGTGCTGGGCGCTTCCCGGTCGCTGCAAAAACTGGTCGAACTTATGCCGTCCGAAGCACATCTGTTAAAAGACGGCGACACTAAAGATGTAAAAGTCGACCAACTTAAAAAAGATGACATTGTAGTGGTGCGTCCCGGTGAAAAAATACCGGTTGACGGGGTTGTTGCCGATGGAGAAAGCAATGTCAACCAGGCCATGGTCACAGGTGAGTCCAAACCGGTTAAAAAATCTAAAGATGACAAGGTAATCGGAGGAACAATTAATGGTAACGGCTCATTACAGGTAGTAGTTCAGCAAGTTGGAGAGAATGCATATTTAAGCAAAGTGATCAACATGGTGCGGGATGCACAGGGTAAAAAATCCAAAACACAAAATCTGGCCGACCGTATTGCTTTCTGGCTGACAATTACAGCTCTTACAGTTGGATTTGGCACGCTTACAACCTGGCTGATAGTTGGCAAGCCTTTTGTGTTTGCATTGGAACGTATGGCTACGGTAATGGTCATTGCCTGTCCGCATGCACTGGGACTCGCTGTGCCTTTGGTGGTAGCAATTTCCACCTCCATGGCTGCTCAACACGGTCTGCTGATACGGAACAGGACTGCCTTTGAAAATTCCCGGAAAATAACTGTGCTTTTATTTGATAAAACGGGCACACTAACCAGAGGGAATTTTGGTGTTACCCGCTACGGGTCGTTAAACGAAGAATTTGACGACAAGATGATATTGAAGTTAGCCGGTGCACTTGAAAAGAAATCAGAGCATCCCCTGGCTATGGGTATCATGCAAAAAGTTAAGGATGAAAAGATTAAACTTCCCGAAGCTCATAATTTCAAGGCAATTACCGGCAAAGGCATAGAAGCTGAGGTGAATGACAAAAAAATTAAAGTTGTCAGTCCGGGCTTTGTAAAAGAAAGCAACATAGAGATACCCGACAAAGCATACAAAAATGAGGCTGAAACGGTAGTTTTTGTGATGGCTGACGATAAACTTGCAGGTTTTATAGCCATGTCGGACGAAATCCGTGAAGAATCCCACGAGGCGGTAAAAACACTGAAGCAGAGCGGACTGAAACTGTATATGATGACCGGAGATAATGAAAAGGTGGCCAAAAGCGTAAGTGATGAACTCGGTTTAGACGGATATTTTGCTGGTGTTTTGCCGGATCAGAAACTGGAAAAGCTGAAGGAGTTTCAGCAACAAGGTGAATTTGTGGCCATGACCGGCGACGGCATTAACGATGCACCTGCCCTGGCTGCAGCCGATGTGGGCATCGCAGTGGGATCAGGAACTGATGTTGCAGCTGAAACAGCCGATATTATTCTGGTTAACAGCAATCCTAAAGATATTGCTTCGCTTATTCTTTTTGGCAAGGCAACATACAGGAAGATGATCCAGAATTTTGTATGGGCAACAGGCTATAATATAGTGGCCATCCCTTTGGCTGCAGGTGTTCTATTCACTGCAGGCATTCTGATAAGTCCGGCACTGGGAGCGGTATTGATGAGTGCAAGCACGGTAATCGTGGCGATTAATGCACAATTTCTGAAACGAAGTATGAAATAGACAAGAATTTTGCATCCAAATTTACACACAGACGGATGATAAACACGAATTACACATCTTACATACATTACAATAAGAACTGAAAAATATAAGTGTAATCGACAAAGTCAATTTTATTTAAACCTGTAATACAATGCTTAACAAACTCATACGATTTTTCCTGGAAAACCGGCTGGTAGCCTGGCTGCTTATGATCTTCCTTATCGGATGGGGTATCTCTGTGGCTCCTTTCAACTGGGATATCGATGTGCTGCCGCGAGACCCGGTACCGGTTGATGCCATACCCGATATTGGTGAGAACCAGCAGATCATATTTACCGAATGGATGGGACGCTCTCCGCAGGATATAGAAGACCAGATCACCTATCCGCTTACAAGCGCACTGCTTGGAATACCGGGGGTGACAAGTATCCGCAGCACATCCATGTTCGGATTTTCAAGTATCTATGTGATATTTGACGAGGCTGTGGAATACTACTGGAGCCGGTCCCGTATCCTGGAGAAACTGAATGCCCTGCCTCCCGGATTGCTTCCCGGGGGTGTTAACCCGCAGCTTGGCCCCGATGCAACGGCACTGGGACAGGTGTTCTGGTACACCCTGGAAGGGCTTGATGAGAATGGCGACCCGGCCGGGGGATGGGACCTGCACGAGTTGCGGTCGATCCACGATTTTTATGTCCGTTTGTCCCTTAACAGCGTACAGGGGGTTTCAGAGGTGGCAAGCGCAGGCGGACATGTTAAGGAGTACCAGGTGGACCTTGATCCTGATGAGCTGAGAGTCCGGGATATTTCAATTATGCAGGTTGCCCGCGCCCTGCAGCAAAGCAACCGGGAAACCGCTGCCAACACCATGGAATACAACCTGGCGGAATACCTGATCCGGGGGCTTGGTTATGTTGAGTCGATCGATGATATCCGCCAGACAGTCGTTGCCGTTAACAACAATGTTCCGGTGCTGATCGAAGATATAGCCAAAGTAAATATCGGGCCGGCAGTAAGAAACCACGGGGGTATACTCGACAAGGGCGGAGTTGAGGCCGTCGGAGGTGTGGTTGTTGCCCGTTACGGGGAGAACCCACTGCAGGTCATACAAAACGTGAAGGATAAGATTGCAGAGATCAGCTCGGGTCTCCCGTCCCGTGAGCTGGATGACGGCACGGTATCGCAGGTAACGATAGTACCTTTCTACGACCGTACACAGCTGATATACGAAACCCTGGGCACCCTTAATGATGCCATTATCCTTCAGATCCTTATCTCGATCATAGTGATTATAGTGATGGTTTATCACCTGCGCACCTCACTGCTGATATCGGCCCTGTTGCCCCTGGCTGTGCTGATGAGTTTCATCATGATGAAATATTTCAGGGTCGATGCCAATATAGTTGCCCTTTCGGGGATAGCCATTTCGATAGGTACGATGGTCGACCTGGGCATTATCATGAACGAAAACATTCTGAGGCACATGCGTGAGGCTGCAGGTTCGGCAAGGAACCGGCTGGAGGTCATTTACGAAGCTTCCGCAGAAGTTGCCCCTGCAATACTCACCGCGGTAAGCACCACCATAGTCAGTTTCCTGCCGGTATTTACGCTGCAGGCTGCAGAGGGAAGGCTGTTCTCACCGCTGGCGTTCACAAAAACCTTTGCTTTGGTCGCCTCGCTGATCATAACAATGGCCTTTATGCCTGTACTGGCTTACCAGTTCTCCGGAAAGGTAAAGATGGAAAGGTTCACCGGCTGGTTTAAAAACTTTTACGTTAGGCTTGCGCTGAACGGACTGCTGA
>SKND01000147.1 GCA_007120695.1 Bacteroidales bacterium
GCGGGAAAAGAGACACAACCGCGCCTTTATGAATCGGCAAGACAAAGATTAAAGCTTTTCAACCTGACAGAATCGCAGATTGACCTGATCGAGACAAGCGGACAGGCATCATCAAATACAGATGTTTATGCCACGCAATCAGGATACCTGACAGAAAGATCTGTTTCTCAGGGTGACTATGTCAGCACAGGTCAGACAATGTTTGCCATTGCAAGCCTGAACAACGTATGGGTGGAACTGGACGCCTATGAGCGTCAGTTAGGATTGATACAGCCGGGGGATGATGCGGCTGTACAGATAGCTGCACATCCGGGAGAAGAGTTCGGTGGCAGGGTTGAGTTTGTCGATCCCTTCCTGGATACGCGGACAAGGAGCGCACGGGTAAGGCTCACTGTTGCCAACCGCGACAACATGCTCAAGCCGGGAATGCTGGTAAATGCCACCCTCTCATCGGCCGCTATGCACCAGTCCCTGATCGTAATCCCGTCAACAGCTTTATTGTGGACAGGCTCACGCTCTGTGGTATATGTTAAAAGGCCTCAGCAGGATGGTTTCAGCTTTGAGTTCAGGGAGATAGAGACCGGGGCAAGGACCGATGATGGTTATATAATACTTTCAGGACTCACTGAAGGAGAGGAGATTGCAGTAAACGGTGTATTTGCAATTGATGCAGCCGCTCAGCTGCGCGGTCACCATAGCATGATGGCACCACCTGAAAGAACCAGTATACCCGAGCCTTTCAGAAGCAATCTTGAATCGCTTTTTGAAATATACTTTGATCTGAAAAACGCCCTTGCAGATGATGATCCTGATACCGCCCTGGAACAAGGACAACGGTTACATCAGCAACTTGAAGAGACCGGAGAGCATTCACTCGACGGAGAGCACCATATGTTCTGGATGGAACGGTACAGCGAAATAGATGAAAGCATTATGCAATTTGTTCAATCGGCTGACATGGAAGAGATGAGGGTGCACTTCGAACCGCTTTCTGAGGCATTTATTGAAACTGCACGTACACTTGGTGCAATAGGACAAACCTGGTATGTAGCTTACTGCCCGATGGTGGACGGGGACAGGGGGGCATACTGGCTGAGTGAGTTTGAAGAAATTTCGAACCCCTATTTCGGATCAATGATGCTTCGATGCGGCGAAGTAAGGGAGACCCTTCGGGAAGGTGTGGGCAGCGGAGCCGCTGATGAACCTCGCGAGATGGCTGGACATGCGCATTGATTAATGCACAAAAGAAAAACTTCCAAACAACATTTGTGCTGTGATACTGTTATATTTTGTGTAGGTAACCCTCACCATAAACGCTATAAAGCAAATTGCAAACTATACTTAATACAAATGAATCCCCATGTTACTGAAGTCTCTCAAAATAGCATGAATTCTTCATCTGACTAATATGGCAAATTGAACTATTAATTTTATTAATATACTTGATACACATGAAAGCATTGGTAATAAATCAGTTTGGAGGTCCGGAACAACTGCGGATACAAGAGACATCAATACCTGGCAGAGGAAGAGGAGAAGTACTTGTCAGGGTCCATGCAGCCGGGATAAACCCGGTAGATTTCAAAATCAGAAATGGTTCCTTGAAATTCATAGCCGGCAAAAGCTTTCCCCGGATACTGGGTGGTGACATAGCAGGAGTTGTTGAGCAGGCAGATGAGAAGTCTGAATTCAGGACGGGTGACAAGGTTTTTGCCATGCTCAGCATCAAAGGAGGTGGTTATGCCGAGTTTGTTTCAGTAAAAGAGAGACAGCTGTGCCGGATACCGGAAGGGCTAACAATGGCTGAGGCTGCAGCAACTCCTCTGGCAGCTCTTACCGCATACCAGGCACTTAAAAAAGGAGGAGATATTAAGCCCGGCGACAGGGTGCTTGTAAATGGTGCGTCCGGCGGGGTCGGACATTTTGCCGTTCAGATTGCAAAAGCACAGGGAGCTTATGTTACAGGTGTATGCAGTACCAGGAACACCGAATTTGTGAGGGATCTGGGTGCCGACCAGGTAATAGACTATATAACCGATGATTTTACCCGTCAGAAAACCACTTATAATAAAGTGTTTGATGCAGTAGCAAAAAGCTCCTTCATTAAATGCCGCAAAATAATGGATAAGGAGGGCAATTATATAACGACCCTGCCAAATAAGGGATTGTTTCTCTTTCAATCGCTGAATTTCACCAGAGACAAAAAGGCCGGCTTTATTATGGTAAAACCATCCGGTGGAGATTTGCAGATTATTGCCGATTATTTTGAAGAGGGAAAGCTGAAAGTAAATGTACAAAAAGAGTTTTCTCTGGAAGAGGGAGCGCAGGCTCATAAGATGATAGAAACAGAAAGGGTCAGGGGAAAAATCGTCCTGTCACTGATTCGCTGAAAATAGTCTACTCCGAGGTAGAGCCTCGAAAAATTCCTCAGATTTAGGAGAGGCTATGATAAACCTCTGCTGATTATTTGCAAGCCGGCACACTCTCATACTGCGGTACTGATCTTCTGCCGGATAATGCCGTAATGTAGTTTTCGACTTTAGCAACAACACCAATTTTCATTATACCTGCACACTGAAGTAGCTTTCCAGTTCGACAAGAGTATCCGGACTGGTTTTCGTATCCTTTATTATTATTCCCTCTTCCAGTAAAATGATACGTGTGCATATCTCGGTAACATGTTTCAGGTCGTGACTTGAGATAAGAATGGTGACACCTTCCAAGTGAAGACTTTTCAGTTTCATCTTCAGCCATGACTGAGATCTGGGATCCAGATTTGAAAAAGGCTCGTCAAGGATCAGTATTTCAGGTTCGGGCAGCATTGCAGCCAGTATACCGATCTTGTTTTTGTTTCCCGCCGAAAGCTCCCTGATATATTTGGAAGAATCGATATTCTCAGTATAAAAATCCCGGTTTTTGTTCAGAAAGTCTTTAACATCAGAGCTGTTTTTACCGTGCAGGCTGCCAATGAATGCAAGAAATTCAAACGGTGTCAGAAACGGGATCAGGAATCCCTCATTCAGGTAAGAACCCGTATAATTTTTCCACTCGTCTGTTTCCGGTACAATCTTCCCCTTTGAGGTAACCGCACCACTATGTGGACGGATCAGATCCAGTATCAGGCTGAGCATAGTAGTTTTTCCTGCACCGTTATTTCCAACCAGACCAGTGAAATCTCTTTCGGGAATAATTATCTGTCCCACCGAAAGAGCAGTCTTGGTTCCATATACCTTTTTCAGGTTATTCAATTCAATCATATTGATTCTATTTTTTTCTGAAATTTGAGGACATAACATATTTTCTCTTTACAAAACTGTTTACTACAATCTGCAACAAGGGCCGGTAAAAGATGATGCCTACAAAACCCACTGCACCCAATGCAAAAACAGCGTATTGCTGAATTCCAAGAATCAGGAATACAATGTATGTGATAAGCGGAATACCAAGTAAAGGAATAATCATTAAGAACTGCATGGCCCCTGTACCCTGGTAATTAAGGAACTGACTCTTTTCCAGAACTATGCTGGTTGAGTTCCTGGTACTGAATAATAACAATAGAACAGATGAAATCCCGATATTGAACAACAGCATAGCTGCATTAACAAATCCGATCCTGTAACTGATGAAGGCATAGGGAAGCGTAATAACAAAAGTCATAAACCCGGAGAATGCAATAAGAATATATTTTGTCTTAATATAGTTGAACGAAGACACCCTGTTCACCATAAAACTGTCAAAATAAGAACCCTCCCATGAAAAAAGAAATTGTCCGTAATTAACTGCAAAAGCAGCAGTCATAATAAAGCCCCCAAGCATCAGATTGAAATGATTATCAGGATCATCATACAATATAAAACCATACGCAAGGAACAATATGCTGAAAATCAATACTGACATGGGCCTTTTATTTCGCAATATCATTTTCAGTTCAATTCCGATGAGCTCACCCAATTCACCATATTTGTTCAAAAATGAATAACTCTCGGGTCTCGAACGAGTTGTTTGAGAATCCTCCGGATAAAAATTCTTCCTAAGCAGATGATATGCAAAATAATAGGTAAGTGCTGCAATAATTAAAGGTATCATGAACAGGAACGGCAAATTTGCAATTGCGTTTACGGCGGCAGCAAAATACCCTGACAGGGGTGCATTACCAATACTGTCAAAATAGAGCAGACAACCTGCCACCAAAAATATTGCAAGGATCAGGACAGGTCTTTTAACAAAATACTTCTTTAAAATAAAATTGAGAAAATTGTTGGTAATAATAACAGAGAAGACCGTTGCAATCCAGATAGTACTGTAAAGGCCCGTCTGGTTTGCGCAAACAATCATAATAAAGAAAGGAAGAACAAGAATTACCGGCAGTATATTGAAAAAGCTTGAGATACTTCTTAACAAAGGATAATGAATCAATTTGCTTTTCCTGACAGGAAGGGTAAGATAAGGCTGAAGGGACAGTGCAGGTAATTGTTGCAACAAAAACCTGAAGCCCAGATCAAAAATAAAAAAATAAAATAAAAAGGCTGTGAATACCTCGATAACATCCCGTCCTTCAAATTCCTCTCTAATAAACCCGGCAGCCATAAAACTAACAACCAGCGCGGTAACAATCAAATACAGTCCCAGAAATCCCAATAATATGTTCATCAGGATATTCTTTGTCCAGAAAGGAGACCGAAGTTTCTCCTTTCTCTGGTGGTTAAGCAGTTGATACATCCATGGCAGGCATTAATGAATATATTTATTCCTTATCATCTGAATGGTAAAATAAATTTAGGAAAAATTCCTCAATTAATGCTGTTCGATATTTAATATTTCAATTTTCCAGGTCTTTTAAATTTCTTCACCGGTAAAACGGTGTTATCAAACCGGTTTAAAATTTACATGAAACGCTTATCAGTTTTAAACAGACTAAATAGTCCATAATGTCCGCCTGCTGCGTTACGCTCGTCAAAAAAATGCTCAGTCCTTTTCTGAGAACCTGGAAATGATCACGGCGCCGCAGCTGTCGCTGAATACATTGGCAGTGGTCCTGAACATATCAAGGATCCTGTCCACTGCAAGGATTATAGCCACTCCCTCAAGAGGCAGTCCTACTGCACCAAGAATAATAGACATCATTACCATGCCGCTCATGGGAATACTCGCTGCACCAATGGAGGCAAGAACTGCAGTGGCAGCAACAGTTACCTGTGCTCCCAGTGACAGATCAAAGCCATATACCTGGGCGATAAAAATAGCAGCTACGCACTCATAGAGAGCAGTACCATCCATATTGACAGTTGCACCAATGGGGAGAACAAATCCTGCTGCTTTTTTTGAAGCGCCTGATTTTTCAGTAACTGCTTTCATTGTAAGCGGCAAGGTAACTATTGTCGAGCATGTAGAAAAAGCTGTAAGCAGTGCCGGCAACATCCCCTTGTAATGTTTCAGCGGGTTGACCCGGCCAAGAGTCCACAGCAGCAGCGGCAAAGTAAAAAACATATGGATAGCCAGTCCGGCAAGCACTATCATGAAATAGAAGCCCAATGATTTGAATGCCGAAAAGCCTGAAGTTGCAACAATACCTGTTATAATGCCAAAAACCCCGAAAGGAGCTGTCCAGATAATAAATGACACCATTTTCATCATGGCCTCAAAGGCAGCTTCAAAGAAATTGCCCAGCAGGTCACGCTGATCTGTTTTAAGCTGTGTAACAAAAAGGCCAAAGAGGATTGAAAAGAAAATTACAGGCAGCACA
Source organism: Bacteroidales bacterium (assembly GCA_007120695.1). Classification (GTDB taxonomy): domain Bacteria; phylum Bacteroidota; class Bacteroidia; order Bacteroidales; family PUMT01; genus PXAP01. Next base: position 5,744 of record SKND01000147.1, read on the forward strand.
TCGCCGGTAGCTGCTGCAGCAAAAGGGTTTTCGGGTATGATATTCAGGAATATCTCACCAAGGGTACTTTCCACCGCTGCAATTGAGCCGGGGTTCTCTTCCAGAATAATATTAGCACCTGCTCCGGGTTTAAAGATGTTAACCAGTATCTGACCTGTTAGAATAGCAAGAATACTGGTCGAGAGATAATACGCGAAGGTCCGCAATCCCATCCGGCCCAACCCGTATGCCGATCCTACCTGTATAATTGAACTTATTATTGAGGTAATAACTAGCGGCAATATAGCCATGCGTAAAAGTCGCAGAAAAATATCTGCCAGCGGATCGGTAAAAGGAAGGGCAGATTCACCAAAGGCGGCTCCGGCAATAATACCAGTAAAAAATCCGGCAAATATCCATATTGTAAGCGTAAACCTTCTTTTTTCGACCATATATCAAGACAA
>SKND01000101.1 GCA_007120695.1 Bacteroidales bacterium
CAGATTTCGGCCGGGATGTTCGGGATGCTTGCAAATATTGATTCTAAAGACGAAGATCTTAATAAACTTGCTTCTTCGGTAAATTCTGTAAAGATCCTCCATGCATCGCGCGAGGCCGCAAAGATGATGGAGATCAATTTCTATAATGAAGTGCTGAAGGATCTTCCGGTAGAAAGATTTGCAGAGCTTATGAGGGTAAACAGTACCGATCAGCAGGTGCTGATACTTGCAGATGAAGATAACGGCATTATAAATGAGTTGCTGCTGCTGGTAGGAGGAGAAAGCGACAATGCACTTATCTCGATTAAAGGCAAGCTGGATATGAAACAGATATCTTCACTCTCAAACTTCGGCGCCCCCGGAATGGAGCATTTTGTCAACATGCAAAAATAGAGAAGAATATAAAACAACAGGATGAAACCCGCAACAGCCTTCACCTAATAAAATAACATACACAAAACATGCGGGTTCCCTGGAAATTGATAACCATACTTTATACACATGATAAAATTTCTTATTTTGTGTGAATAAAACTGTTGAAGAGTTCAATTAATTAGCATGGATACAAATCGGTTCAAATCGGAAGTGCTGCCGCTGAAGAACAAGCTGTACCGGTTTGCATGCAGGCTGCTGAATGACGGTGAGGATGCCCGTGATGCCATACAGGAGGTCTTTATAAAATTGTGGGACCGAAGGGACAAACTTGACGATCTGAATTCAATTGAGGCTTTTGCAATGACTGTGACAAAGAATTACTGCCTGGACAGGATAAAAGGAAGAAAGACCGTATCAATAGAGCAGACAAAAAGCCTCCTTTTCAGGGAAAGCGAGGGAGTGACGGCAGAAAAGAATATTGAATTAAAAGACTCGGCGAATTACATTGACAAACTAATAGCGACTCTTCCGGAACAGCAAAAGATGATAATTCAGTTAAGAGATGTTGAGGGCTATGAATTTGAAGAGATTGAAAAAGCACTGGACATAAGCGTTAATACAATAAGGGTAAACCTTTCACGTGCGAGAAAAAGAATAAGGGAACTATATACTAATGCCATAAATGATGGAACTGAAAAGAGTAAAAGTTTTACTGGCTGATTATTACGAAGGCGTTACCAGCAGGGAGGAAGAACAGCTTCTGATGGAGTTTTTTCTTGCCGGCAATGTCCCCGCCGGAATGGAAGCTGACAGGCAACTGTTCCTCTCTCTTCATAAGGCATCTGAAGCCGGGATTCCCGACAAGGATTTTGATGAGAAGCTTTTTGCTGCCATCGGTATACATGATACTGAGCAAAGACTGCCAGGTAAAGAAAAAACAGATCAACATATAAGTAAACAGCAATCTGAATATATTCAGAATTCGAAAGAGAGACCGGTGTCGGCATCCATTAGTCAGCAAAAGGGATCAGAGGCTTCATCAAAAAGTAAACAGAGTTCGCATGCTGATACAATCCAACAGGATGGCAGACCGACTGAACGCTCAATCCAACAGGATGGCAGACCGACTGAACGCTCAACTGAACCAGGTGGTATCAAAAGGCTGGTATACACGATATCAGGAATCGCTGCAGGTATACTGCTTCTTGCCGGCAGCTATTTTTTTCTGGTTGAGAGGCCGGTGCAGGATATTGTCTCGATAAGCGGGGAGGAGCAATACACCACCGAAGAAGCAATGCTGGCTTATGAAGAGGCTAAAAATGCAATTCTGCTGGTATCCAGGGTTATGAATACCGGTACTGAGCAACTCGAAGTCTTATCAATAATGACCGAAGCCACCAGAGACCTTGAAATGCTTAACAGGCTAAACCAGGGAGCAAATGAATTGCAGATGCTTTCTAAGTTTGATGAGGCAAAGAATAAAATAATGACAAAACACTAAATTGAGATTTGTTAAAAAGGAATCAGCATAAATACCCGAAAAAATGAAAAAAACAGTATTCATATTCGCCTTGATCCTGGCCCCGCTTTTAGTTAATGCGCAGGGCAGTCCGGTGGACAAACTTTTTGAGAAGTATTCCGGACTTGAGGGTTACACATCGGTATATATCTCACGGTATATGTTCAGCCTGTTTGCCAATATTGAAACAGAAGACAAGGAGATGGAAAATATACTTGGAAAACTGACAGGTATCCGGATACTGGCCTCAGAAAAGGCACAGAATTCCGGTATAAATTTTTTTACCGAAGTTATGAGAGATTTGCCCGCAGCTGAATACGAGGAGCTTATGGTTGTAAGAGAGAAGGATCAGGATTTCAAATTCCTGATCAGGGAGAAAGAGGGCATCATCACCGAGTTACTCATGGTAGCGGGGGGGGCATCCAATAATGCACTGATAAGCATTCAGGGCAATATTGATCTGGCTACAATATCAAAACTCTCCAGGTCGATGAAGATCGAGGGACTGGATGCGCTTGAGAAAATTGAATAGTGCAATTGAATTTAACATTAAAAAACTGATCCGGGGCGATAATCCCGGATCAATTATTATTTTTGTAACAGTCATATTACCATTAAAGCTCCATGTCTTTAAGTAATTATATACCAATACTTTATGCGAACAAAACCTGTGCTCGTGCCATTAATATATTCCATGGCAATGTTGTTTGTCTTTGCAGCATGCTCCAGTGAACCCAAAAGCTTTGAAGAAGAGGTCCGCCAGTCCTATCAGGGTGAGAGAGGCTTTTTTTTCATCAAGGTTCCGCCGGCTCTTTTAACACTGGCTCTTAAAATTGCAGACGACAATGAGATGACAGAATTTTTCGGAGATGCCCGCCAGGTTGGTATTATATCATTCGGCGAGGGATTTCCGTCATCCGAAAACCCTGCCCTGGTGAAAATCCTGGAGGAGATGCTCGGCAGGTGGGAATACGAAGACCTTATGAAGATATCAGATGCCGATCGCACCATTAGCATGAAAATGAAAGAGGAGGGGGGAGATGTTACTGAACTGGTGACCATTGTATCTCAAACCGGCGGACCGGTAATGGCTCTTACCCTTTCGGGGAAGATAAATCTGCAGACTGTCGTAACCATGGCGGCCGATTTTGATTTTGAAAAACTCCTGCAAATGCAGGGAATGGGAAGAAATTAATACGATACTGATTTGACTGCCTGTGAAGATTTTCCTGAAAGTATTCCTGATCAATGTTTAGTTAATCTTTGATATCCGTGTCATCTGGTCGCGGTAATATCCTGTCGGGGTTTTGCCCGAAAGGCATTTGTGATTTAAAAGGAGTGCCTGATAAAGTTGTTGCTTTAAGTTATACCAGACCCTGTGGGAACAATATTATAGAGCGTCCGTTTCAGGAAAGAATGAAACGATGGTCATAAGTTGTTTGTGGTAAGCTCTTGTGGTTTCCGGAGTTCGATTACCGTAATTTCGGGCGGCATGCCTATCCTCCCCGGAAATGCCAGATAACCTAATCCACGGTTCACATAAAGGTACTGACCCGCTTCCTCATAAAGTCCTCCCCACCGGGGATACTTATATTGACTCGGGCTCCATCTGAAATTCCTGTATTCTATTCCGAACTGCATTCCATGGGTATGTCCACTAAGGGTGAGGTCTATATCTGTTGCACCTATCACCTCGGCATCCCAGTGACTGGGGTCGTGGGAAAGAAGTATGCGAACAGGCATATTTTCAGTTCCTGATGAAGCTTTTTCAAGATCACCATACTTTGGGAAAGGCGGTTCGCCCCAGTTCTCAACACCGATAAGTGCAATTGATTCACCATTAACCGACAATGAGTCCCATTGATTGAGCAGAAGGCGGAAACCAATCTTTTCATGGGCTATAAACATGTCTTCCATATTCTGTTCTTTTGCTTCAGGCGATTCCCACTGGTAATAGTCGCCGTAATCATGGTTGCCCAGAATACTATACTTGCCATGGCGCGCGTCCATAACCGAAAGAATGTCTGTGAGACCATCAAGTTCAGAGGTGAAATTGTTAACCAGATCACCCGTAAAAACTATTATATCGGCTTCCTGTTTGTTAATAATATCAACTGCCCGTTTGACCCGCTCTTCATATCCATAGAAACTGCCGGCATGAATATCTGATATATGCAGTATCCTGAATCCGTCAAAAGAGGCTGGCAGGCCTCTGATCTCAACTGATTTTTCGGTAATCTGAAAATCGAATCTGCCGTAGGTTACTCCGTATATTACTGCCAGGAAGGGGATCATAGCCAAAATAATTCCTGTCCGACTTATAAATTTCCTCCTGTTTACGATTACTTCCCCGAAAGGGATACTATTCTTAAATGAAAACCGGGTAAACGATTTTACTGTTCTCTCGGTAACGAATACCAAGTCGTCGAGCAGGTGGAATAATACGAATACAAGTTTGGGAAGGTAAAACAACATCGTAAAGGCAACGATGTAAAAATAGCTGTTAAAAATCCGTGGGTCGGTATCAACCTGCCTGAAATATAAAGCCATTACAACCGAGGCGAGCAGTATTGAAGGGATCAGCCAGAACATTGTCCTGAAAAATATTTTGACAACGGGATTGGATGGTTTATCCAGCAGGACCTTAAGTCCCTTATAAACATAAAGATCCACCAGCAAAATAAAAAGGGTGAAAATAAGAAATGGAAGCATCTTGTATATAGTTCAGATAATAATAATGAATAAACAGCAAAATCTCAATTTTGTTGCCATCAAATATTTGGACACAAAAAAGAGAGAGGTCATCAGACTTCTCTCTCTGTGCAGATAATAATTGTTTGTGCAACTTTGTGGTCAGGCAATATGACCCTGCCGCCAAACAGTAATTGATCCTGTATCTAATGATAGCGGTAGATAACTATTCTATTTCAGTTCTTTCTTTGCCAGATAAAAGTCGATCATTTCATAATCACTCTTAAGTCTCTCCTCCATAGCTTCAATAGTTTTGGGTGGAGGGACTATGACCTTGTCACCGGGCTGCCAGTCCACAGGCATTGCCACCTTGTGCTCATGTGCAGTTTGAAGTGCTTTCAGCGCGCGTATGATCTCAACCATGCTCCGGCCTACGTTAAGAGGGTAATACATGATTAGCCTGACAATCCCTTCAGGATCAATTATAAATACAGCACGTACAGCTGCGGTCTCGCTTTCGCCGGGCTGTAACATGCCATAAAGCTTTGACACCTTCATGCTTATATCTTCAATAATCGGAAACTTCATGAGTATGCCAAGCTTCTCTTTTACATTATTAACCCATGCTATATGGGAATGTATGCTGTCTATACTGAGTCCTATAAGCTTTGTGTTCATTTTGCTGAACTCATCTTCCTTAAGGGCAAAAGCTGACATCTCGGTGGTACAGACCGGGGTGAAATCTGCCGGATGTGAAAATAAAATTACCCAGCTTCCGGTGTTATACTCTGAAAATTTAATGGGGCCGTTAGTGGTCATTGCGGTAAAATCTGGCGCAAGATCGCCAATTCTAGGCATGATTGTTACTTCTTTCTGTTCTTCCATATTAAAGTATTTTTAAATTAATAGATAATAAATTATTGTAAATTAATCCAGCGGGACCCTGATTCCTGAGCACTGAATCCTGAGCCATGAGCCATGAGCCATGATTCCTGAGCCATGAGCCATGAGCCCTGATTCCTGAGCCATGAGCCATGAGCCCTGATTCCTGATCTGATAAACCGAATCTAAATTAAAATGCTGAAATATTATTCACATAGTGAACTGGCATTAGACATCGGTCAGTTTATTAATGGGAGATTTATTATTTTCTGGAATAGCTAATAAAAAACATCCCAGAATTTTATCTCGACAGGGGAGATAATGCTTAATTTTTCAATGAATTCAGGAGTAGTGACACTCTCAACATATTCGTTGGCGGCAACTAGTGATTCGATGCTCATTAGTACTTTAATCTGGTTTGCATCTTCAAATTCCCTGAATATGTTTTCAACCCTCAGGCCAGCCTGCATGCGTTTAGGCTCGTTTTCACCAAATGCCTTGTACCATTTCTTGAAATCTTCAACTCTATATGTTGCTGAAAGATAGATCATTTCTTTTCTGAGTTTATTGTATTATATTTATATCAATATTAAGTTTTTACACTCAAATTTAAAAGCAATTGGCAATATTTTTGATCAGTTGAGTGCATTTTATTGATTTATACGTTATTTGACACCTTATATGTGCCTCTTTAGCTCAGTTGGCCAGAGCAGCTGTTTCGTAAACAGCAGGTCGCGGGTTCGAATCCCGTGAGAGGCTCAAATCAAAAACCCCTGTATTATGTATAACAAGTTAATTACAAATATTAAACCACTGGGCTTTACCTGGGAGACCAGGGACCCCTTTCTGTTCTGCGTCCATCATCAGGATGACTATCCTGCCGGAAACGGCGCGCTTGGTCCTGCAGCTTCACTTGATGGCAGAAATCTGGGCCAGGATTTTACTACCAGGGATGGCTGGAGGATGTATCACGGTAAAAAAATTCCGGGATTCCCGGCCCATCCTCATCGCGGATTCGAGACTGTAACGGTGGTTCTTGATGGTTTTGTCGACCATTCCGACTCTCACGGGGCTGCCGGACGTTACGGGAATGGTGATGTACAATGGATGACAGCCGGTTCCGGATTGCAGCATTCTGAAATGTTCCCGCTTCTGAATGAAAACAAGGGCAATCCGCTTGAACTTTTTCAGATATGGCTTAACCTGCCCGGGGCCAGAAAATTTGTTGAGCCTCATTTTGCAATGCTTTGGGCGGAAAATATTCCTGTATGGTCGGAGAAAGATATGAACGGGAAACTGACTGAAGTAACCGTAATTGCTGGTAAACTTGGCGATGTATCTGCACCGCCACCGGCACCTGATTCCTGGGCTGCAGATACAGGCAATGAAGTGGCGATATGGATAATTAAACTGGAGGCTGGAGGTACCTGGACAATTCCTGAAGCCTCGCCTGAAGTAAACAGGTCTCTTTACTTTTACAGGGGTCATAAACTGAAAATTGCCGGTATAGAACTGCCGGGATACCACTCAGTAGATCTTCTTGCTGAAGAGCCGGTGATTATCGAGAGTGGTGGTGGCAACTCCTATTTACTTTTGCTACAGTCAAAACCTGTTAATGAACCTGTTGTACAGCACGGACCATTTGTCATGAACAATGCTGAAGAGATAAGTCAGGCATTTCATGATTACCGGACTACCTGGTTTGGCGGGTGGCCGTGGCCGGATTATGATAATGTGCATGGACGGGTTAAAGGTCGCTTTGCCAGGTATTCTGATGGGAGAGAAGAGACCAGATAATAAGGACGGCAATCATTTTTCTGGTGGTTAACATATATCAAAGATACTTATCGGGTTGTTAGTATTTTTTGATAACAGCATGGCCGGGAAAAATCTCCGAAATAATTACGCGACCGGATTGGATATATAAAATTATGGATTATTTTTGAGACCTGATGAATACCGGAGCTGTCAGCCGGTGTTCTGATGTAATCAGGCCGGGATGATTTGGGCAGTATCAATTCTTAAGAATAACGGTCTGGCTGGAAGTTTAAATTTTTATTGCGGGAGTAGCTCAGTGGTAGAGCATCAGCTTCCCAAGCTGAGGGTCGCGGGTTCGATCCCCGTTTCCCGCTCTGAAAATAAGCCACTTGCAACAGTCTTGTTGCTGGTGGCTTTTTAAATTACAGATCATTTAGGATGAAAATAACGACGCACAAAATAAAGCTATAAGATTAAAATTGTAGCTACTTTTGCATTTTCAATTATTCTTAACCAAATCCAATACCAGATGAAACTGGAGTTGATAACCATAGGAAATGAATTACTGACAGGGAAAACAATTGATTCCAATTCAGCCTGGCTGGCTGAGCAGTTTAATATTTTGGGAGTTAAAACCGGGAGAATAACATCTGTGTCCGATTCCAGAGATGAAATTATCAGTATTCTGAAAGAGGCGGAGAAGAGATCTGATATAGTGATCATGACAGGCGGACTGGGACCCACCAGCGATGATATTACCAAGCCTGTTTTATGTGAGTTTTTTCAAACAAAACTTGTTTTCAGACCGGAAGTATTTGATAATATTAAATCTCTCCTTGGAAAAAAAGGCCACCGCATTAATGAACACAACAGGAAACAGGCAGAAGTGCCTGAATCTGCCACCATAGTTGAGAATATGTACGGCACGGCACCCGGGTTATGGTTTGAAAAAGAGGGAACGATATTTATCAGTCTGCCGGGTGTGCCTTTTGAGATGAAAGAGATTGTCAGATCGGGTATTATTCCAGGACTAAAGAAGTTATTCGAATTTCCTGTCATCTATTACAAAACGATTCTTACCCAGGGCAGTTTCGAAGCTATGCTGGCTGAAAAGCTGGAGAAATTTGAAAAAGAGATGCCGGGGGATATATCTCTGGCATACCTGCCTTCACCCGGAATCATAAAACTGAGGCTTGGAGCAACAGGTAAAGACAAGGAGGGGCTTGAAAGAAGGATAGAGGAGCAAATCCGTAAATTGTGGCAGATTATTCCGGAATACATAATCGGCTATGATGATGACACACTTGAGAATATAGTCGGTAAGTTATTGAATGTTAGCGGTCAAAGTCTGTCGCTTGCAGAGAGTTGCACAGGTGGAACAATAGCATCATTAATAACCGCAGTATCGGGAAGTTCAAAGTATTTTAAGGGAGGAATCGTAGCATATTCTAATGAGATAAAAACGGACCAACTTGCAATAAATCCTGATGTTTTAAATAAGTATGGCGCCGTAAGCAGACAAGTTGTTGAAGATATGGCAACCAATACACGACTGCTCTTCAACACCGATTACGCTGTATCGGTTTCAGGAATAGCAGGACCTTCGGGAGGCACTCCCGAAAAACCTGTCGGAACAACATGGATAGCGGTATCAGGCAGAAAATCGACTATTTCTAATGAATTCAGGTTTGGAGATAATCGTGAAAGGAATATCAGGAGGGCATCATTAACTGCCTTGAACATGCTAAGGAAATATTTATTAGCTGAATCTGCAATAAATAATTAAATATAAATCATTTAAGTAACTATATTAAATAATCGAATGAACTATCCGATTCAACTGGAACGAAGGTGTATTTAGCATATTATCAATGATCTGCGTTTTAAGGGTAATGAAGATATAATTAGAACAGGCTAACATTTGTAAATTATGAGTAAAAAAAATATAAATAAATTTGAAAAAGTCAATAAAAATCGCGACTTTTGCGCTCTGTTAAAAATTTACGATAAATCATTATAAAATGTCACGAGTTTGTCAAGTAACCGGAAAGCGTCTGATGGTAGGGAACAATGTATCTCACTCCAAAAGAAGGACTAAAAGAAGGTTTTACCCGAATCTTTTCACAAAGAAGTTTTACTATCAGGAAGAAGACCGCTGGATAACTCTCCGGGTTTCAGCTTCAGGCATCCGGCTGATCAATAAGAAAGGTCTGCATACGGTTTTAAAAGATGCCAAAAACAGCGGGTTTATTAGTGTTTATTAAGAAAAATTTGTAATCATGGCAAAAAAAGGCAACAGGGTCCAGGTAATACTGGAGTGCACAGAGCATAAAGAAAGTGGTAGGCCGGGAACATCAAGATATATTTCCACAAAAAACAAAAAAAACACCCCGGAAAGACTGGAAATAAAGAAATTTAATCCCATTCTCAAAAAGATGACCATTCATCGCGAAATCAAATAATGATATATAGTTATGGCAAAGAAAGTTGTTGCTTCTCTTAAAAAAGCTGACTCAAAAAACCTTGTAAAGGTAGTCAAAATGGTAAAATCTGAGAAATCAGGAGCCTATACCTTTAAGGAGGATATTATAGGCAAGGAATTTACTGAAGAGTTTTTCAAGAACAAATAGACCCGAGGTCTGCTTTTTATTTTATGCAAGCTTTCTTTTTATTAAAAGAAGGCTTTTTTTATTAAATAGTTATTATCATGGCAGCCTTTAAGTTATTCTCGGGAAAAGAAAAAAAAGATACTCTGGACCGGGGTCTGGAGAAAACCAAGGAATCTGTATTCCGCAAACTCTCCAGGGCAGTGGTCGGAAAGTCCAGGATTGATGATGATGTTCTGGATAATCTTGAGGAGGTACTGATAAGTTCGGATGTTGGAGTGAATACCACCCTCAAAATTATCGACAAGATATCTGAACGTGCCGCCAAAGATAAATTCCTGGGCACAGATGAATTAAATGTTATTCTAAGGGAAGAGATTATCTCGCTTCTCGAGGAAAATGATCCTGAAGGCGGAATTGAGTTCGGCATTCCTTCAATGGAATCGCCATATGTTATTATGGTGGTTGGCGTTAACGGAGTGGGTAAGACTACTACTATAGGAAAACTTGCCCACCGGTTTAAAACGATGGGTCATAAAGTCATACTGGGGGCAGCCGACACATTCAGGGCTGCAGCAATTGAACAACTGGAAATATGGGCAAAACGAACTGGTGTGGAAATAGTAATGCAAAAAACAGGTTCAGATCCCGCTTCTGTTGCTTTTGATACACTTTCATCGGCCAAGGCGGGCAAGGCAGATGTAGTCATTATTGATACAGCGGGAAGATTGCACAACAAAATGAATCTTATGAATGAGCTCACCAAGGTAAAGAAAGTGATGCAGAAAGTTATTCCTGATGCGCCTCATGAGATATTGCTGGTTCTTGATGGTTCTACAGGGCAGAATGCCTTTGAACAGGCAAAACAGTTTACAGCCGCAACTGAGGTAAATGCCCTGGCGCTTACCAAACTTGATGGTACTGCCAAAGGCGGAGTGGTGATAGGTATTTCCGACCAGTTCAGGATTCCTGTTAAATATATTGGAATGGGAGAAGGGGTTGATGACCTGTTGAAATTTGACAGGGTAGAGTTTATTTCTTCGCTGTTTAAATAAGCGGCACAAGTTTTAAAAACCGGCATTTAACAATATTGGCAGCACAATAGTTTCCAAATCCATATGTCTTCTGATTATTATAGTATAAAACGGGTCAACATAATTACAATGGGTTGCTCCAAGAACCTTGTTGATTCGGAGTTTCTAATGGCCAGGTTTGAGGCATCCGGGTATAAAGTTGAATTTGATTCAGTACCCTCCGGGCAGGATGTTGTTATAGTTAACACCTGCGGATTTATTCACGATGCCAAACAGGAGTCAATCGAAATGATTCTTGAAGCCGCGCAGGCCAAGTCTGCCGGCAAAATAGGGAAGCTGTGCGTCATTGGTTGTTTGACAGAAAGATACCGGGATGAGCTTGCCAGGGAGCTGCCGGAAGCAGAATTGATATTTGGTGTTGACGCATTTGAAGATATCAGCAGATCTTTTGATCTTGATAGAGCCGTATGTTCTCCGGGAGCCAGGGTTATATCTACGCCATCTCATTATGCCTACCTGAAAATTTCTGAGGGGTGTGACAGGAACTGCTCATTCTGTATAATACCTGAAATCAGGGGCAGTCATGTTTCCAGGACTATTGAAAGCCTGGTAAGTGAAGCCGAAATTCTTGCAGGAAAAGGGGTGAAAGAACTAATACTGATAGCACAGGACCTAACCTGGTATGGCAGAGATCTATATGGGGATAATTTGCTTGGCAGTCTTTTAAGTGAGCTGCAGAAAGTAAAGGGAATTGAATGGATAAGGCTTCATTACGCCTTTCCGGCAGGTTTCCCGGAAGGGATACTGAAGCTTATAAATGAAAGCACAAAAATATGCCGGTATCTGGATATTCCGATTCAGCACATTTCCGATAAAATTTTAAGATCAATGCGAAGAGGGATAGGAAAGCAAGAAACTATCGAACTTGTGAATAAGATAAGGAATCAGGTGCCCGGCATTGCAATAAGGACAACATTAATTGCGGGTTACCCGGATGAAAGTGAAAGGGAGTTTGGCGAACTGAAGGATTTTGTAAGATCATCAAGGTTTGAACGTCTTGGAGTGTTTCCTTATTCACATGAGGAAAACACTTATGCCTACAGAAAATTAAAAGATGAAATTTCTGATAAGGAAAAAGAGCGAAGGGTATCAGAAATTATGGAATTGCAGCAGGAAATTTCTGCAGAACTGAACAGGGAAAAAAACGGTAATACTTATAAGGTATTAATTGACCGGGAGGATGATGAGTACTATTACGGGAGGACAGAATTTGATTCTCCAGAGGTCGATAACGAGGTCATCATCAAAAAAACCGCGGTACTTGAACCAGGTCAATTCTGTATGGTGAGGATCACCGAAACAACTGAATTTGATCTTTTAGGAGAAGTAACAGAATAAAAAAACGCTCCAGGGGAGCGTTTTTTTATTCTGGACTATTTCTTCTGTTTCTCCTTTGTTTCTCCGGTTTTATTATCAACCGTAATTTTTATGCTTTCAGTTTTTTTGGAAAAACCAACGAGAAGCAGATCTCCATCTTTCAGCTCTGATTTAATAATTACTTCGGCAAGCGGATCTTCCAGGTATTTCTGGATTGATCTTTTCAGTGGCCGTGCTCCAAACTGTATATCGTAACCTTTATCTGCCACAAAATCTTTTGCAGCCGGAGATAGTTTAACTTTGTAGCCAAGACTCTCCATCCGCTCGTAAAGTCCCATCAGTTCGATATCAATTATCTTGTGGATATCCTCTTTCTGTAAATGGTTGAATGTAATAACATCATCCACCCTGTTGAGAAACTCCGGGGCAAAGGCCTTTTTAAGAGCCTTATGAATGATGCTTTTCATATGTTCATTGGACGAAGCCTCCCTGGAACTTGTTGTGAACCCGACACCCTGTCCGAAGTCTTTTATCTGTCTTGTGCCTATATTGGAGGTCATTATAATTATTGTGTTCTTGAAATCAACTTTTCTGCCGAGACTATCAGTAAGCTGTCCCTCATCAAGAACCTGCAGCAGGATGTTGAAAACATCCGGATGGGCTTTCTCAATTTCATCAAACAGCACTACTGAATAAGGATGTCTTCTCACCTTCTCGGTCAGCTGACCTCCTTCTTCATAACCGATATATCCCGGAGGTGCTCCAACAAGTCGCGAAACAGAGAATTTCTCCATATATTCACTCATATCAATCCTTACCAGGTTATTGGCGCTCTCAAATAGATATTCTGCAAGTACTTTGGCGAGCTGTGTTTTACCAACACCCGTTGGTCCGAGAAAGAAGAATGACCCAATAGGCTTGTTCGGATCTTTCAGGCCTGCACGGTTTCTCTGGATAGATTTAACGATGTTGTTTATAGCTTCATCCTGACCAACAACACGGCCTTTGATCTCTGCACCCATTTTAAGCAGTCTGGCCCCTTCAGCTTGTGCAACCCTCTGAACAGGTACACCTGTCATCATTGCAACCACCTCGGCAACCTTATTGTCATCAACAATCTGACGGTTTTTTGATAACTCTTTCTCCCACCGCTGCTTTTCGCTTTCAAGCAAATCAAGAAGTTCTTTTTCTTTATCCCGCTGGCGGGCTGCCAGTTCAAAGTTTTGATTTTTAACTGCCTTAACCTTTTCCTGACGGGTGGTGTCTATCTGGTTTTCAAGTTCGAGAATTCTCTGAGGTACAACTATATTTGAGATATGAACACGTGAACCTGCTTCATCAAGAGCATCAATAGCTTTGTCAGGAAGGAGCCGGTCTGAAATATATCTTCCTGTAAGACTGACGCAAGCCTGGATCGCCTCGGGTGTATAATAGACATTATGATGATCCTCATACCTCTCTTTAATATTATTAAGAATCTCAATTGTCTCATCCGGTGATGTAGGCTCAACCATTATTTTCTGGAATCGACGCTCCAGGGCGCCGTCTTTTTCTATATGCTGCCTGTACTCATCCAGTGTTGTGGCTCCAATACACTGGATTTCACCACGGGCAAGCGCGGGTTTAAGCATATTGGCAGCGTCAAGCGATCCTGTGGCACCTCCGGCACCTACTATGGTGTGAATCTCATCGATAAACAATATAATCTGGTTAGTCTTGGCCAGTTCGTTGAGAATAGCCTTTATCCTCTCCTCAAATTGACCCCTGTACTTGGTGCCGGCAACAATGGAAGCGAGGTCAAGTGTTACAACGCGTTTTCCAAACAGTACCCTGAAAACTTTTTTCTGAACAATTCTCAGGGCCAGTCCTTCGACTATGGCCGATTTCCCAACCCCGGGATCGCCGATAAGGATCGGATTGTTTTTCTTACGCCGACTAAGAATCTGAGCAAGCCGTTCAATTTCGTTTACCCTCCCTACAATAGGGTCAAGACGGTTTTCTTCTGCAGCCTTGGTCAGATCGATGCCGAAATTATCAAGTACGGGAGTCTCAGATCCTGACTTGGAACCAGGATTTTGGGCAGGCTTACCTCCTCCGAAGGGCCCTTTCGCATCATCATCGTCCTCATTCGGAAACTCAGCTTTGGTTTCACGCTGCTTCTGGTCAATCTCATCCTTGAAAACAAAGTAATCAATATTTTCAGCTTCCAGCAACTGAGTTACCAGGTTGGTTTCATCCTTTAGTATTGCAAGAATAAGGTGTCCCGTATCAATGGTTTCACTCCTTAGTGACCTGGCTTCCAGGTAAACCAGTTTTAAAACACGCTCGGCAGTTTTCAGAAGCGGGATATTTTCCATTTCCGCCGGAGTGAGCACGGCATTGGTTTTAAGATGATTTTCCACTGTTTTTCGCAGTACGGCAAGATCCAGACCCATTGATATAAGTATATCTATTGCGGTTCCTTCACCGTCGCGCAAGATCCCGAGAAAAATATGCTCTGAGCTTATGTTTCTGTTTCCCAAGCGTATAGCTTCCTCGCGACTATATGATAAAACATCCTTTACTCTCTGTGAAAATTTTGCATCCATAATTCAATAATAGTCAGAAATTCAATCAGATTTAATAAAACTAACATCACAAAGTTAATAATAAATTATAAAGAAAGTGATGTTGATAATTATGAGATTTTTCAGAAGAATTTTCCACAATTTATGGCTAAATTAGCGCCTTAAAATAAAAACTGTGAACATTACTGATACCACCATAATACTAAGCTATCATAAAGAAAACATTAAGTTATAACTATTGTTTACCACCACTATTTAAAATAAAGCAAATAATTAAGAATTATTATGTCTGAAGGAGATAGATTATTAAAAGTTAACATTGAAGAGGAAATGAAATCCGCCTACATTGATTATTCAATGTCGGTTATTGTTTCCAGAGCACTTCCTGATGTTCGTGACGGATTGAAACCGGTACACAGGAGAGTTCTTTTCGGGATGTCTGAATTGGGCATAATGTCAAACAGGGGACACAAGAAATCTGCCAGGATAGTGGGAGAGGTGCTGGGTAAATACCACCCGCACGGTGACTCATCTGTCTATGAAGCCATGGTGAGAATGGCCCAGACGTGGTCTTTACGCTACCCGCTTGTTGACGGACAGGGTAACTTCGGATCGGTGGATGGCGACAGCCCTGCTGCAATGAGGTATACCGAGGCAAGGCTTAGAAAGATTGCAGAGGAGACTCTTGCCGATATGGAAAAGAATACCGTTGATTTCCAGCTGAATTTTGACGATACACTGGAAGAACCGACCGTGCTTCCTACTAAAATACCCACACTTCTTATTAACGGAACCTCGGGGATTGCAGTTGGTATGGCAACTAATATGCCTCCGCACAACCTAACAGAAGCTGTTGATGCAATTATTGCCTATATAGAAAACAATGATATTGAGACTGCAGAGCTGATGCACCATATCAAGGGACCCGATTTTCCGACAGGGGCTATTATATATGGTGTTCAGGGCATAAAAGATGCATATGAGACAGGCAGGGGCAGGATAGTTGTAAGGGCAAAAACGGAAATTGAAGCTACCCCAACCGGTAGGGCAAAAATAATAGTAACAGAGATTCCATATCTGGTAAATAAAGCAGAAATGATTAGAAAAACTGCTGAGCTTATCAACGATAAAAAACTTGAGGGTATATCATATATTAATGACGAGTCCGACCGGAAAGGGATGCGAATTGTCATTATTCTCAAAAAAGAGGCTGTTGCTAACGTTGTATTAAACAATTTGTATAAATACACTCAATTGCAGACCAGCTTTAGTGTGAACAATATTGCCCTGGTGAACGGTCGTCCTAAAATGCTCGTTCTTAAGCAGGTAATTGCTTATTTTGTAAAGCATAGGCATGAAGTTGTAATCCGCAGAACCCGTTACGATCTGGAGCAATCAGAAAAGAAGGCTCATATTCTCGAGGGACTTCTTATAGCTCTTGACCATCTTGACGAGGTTATAAGGCTTATCAGGGCATCGAAAACACCCGATGAGGCAAGGGAGGCCCTTATCTCAAATTTCGAACTTACTGAAGTACAGGCTAAAGCCATACTTGATATGAGACTTCAGAGGTTGACAGGACTGGAAAGGGATAAGATCAAAAAGGAGTATGCAGAATTGATGGAGTTAATTGCATATCTGAAAACGGTTCTTGAGAGTGAAGAGCTGAGAATGAATATTATCAAGGAAGAGCTGCTGGATATTAAAGAGAGGTTCGGCGATGCAAGGAGAACAGATATTATACCGGATGAAGGAGAATTCAATCCGGAAGATTTCTATGCAGATGATGAAGTTGTTATTACAATTTCACATCTCGGGTATATGAAGAGAACTGCCCTGAGCGACTACAGAACTCAGAAAAGGGGAGGAGTAGGTTCCAGAGGATCCAGTACCAGGGAGGAAGATTTTCTGGAGCACCTTTTTATTGCTACAATGCATAATACTATGCTTTTCTTTACAGAAAAAGGCAAGTGTTACTGGCTTAAAGTATATAATATACCCGAAGGAGCAAAAACATCCAAGGGCCGGGCTATTCAGAATATCATAAATATAGAGCCTGATGATAAGATAAAAACTTTCATTAAAGTCAAGTCACTGACTGATCCTGAATTCATTAAGAATAATTATATTCTTTTATGCACAGCCAGGGGGGTGATAAAAAAGACTGCTATAGAAGCTTATTCACGTCCCAGGGCAAACGGGATTAACGCTATAAATATCAGGGAGGGAGACTGCCTGATTGAGGCCAAACTGACAGGTGGAAATGCCGATGTTGTAATAGCTATCAGATCAGGTAGAGCGATACGATTCCCTGAGTCATACGTCAGACCTATGGGCAGGACTGCAAGTGGTGTAAGGGGAATAAAGCTTGCAGGTGAAGAAGACAGGGTGGTCGGTATGATATGTATTGAGGAGGAGAGTGAAGATGTACTGGTTGTGTCGGAAAACGGATATGGTAAGCGTTCATTATTAGTTGATTATAGAATAACCAACAGAGGTGGCAAAGGAGTGAAAACAATGAACATCACCGAAAAAACCGGGAAGCTTGTAAGCATTAAGGGTGTAATTGACACTGATGACCTCATGGTTATAACCAAGTCCGGGACCACCATAAGGCTTGAGGCTGGTAAAATGCGGACCACAGGAAGAACAACCCGGGGGGTCAGGTTAATCAATCTCAAAAATGGTGAATCGGTTGCCTCAGTTGCAATAGTAGAGGAAAGCACAACGGAATCGGATATTGAATCTGATACTGATATAGCTGAACATGAGGATGGTTCAGGAAATTAATTGTTTTTGGCAGGATATTTGAGTTTATTTAAAATATGCCTTACATTTGGTGCATATTTGATTAATTATAATTAACTTTTGAATATTTTTAAATCTAAAACTTTATATCATGAAACGAATTTTCATAATTTTTTTAGCAGTTTTTGGATTCGCCTTTTTTGCAGAATCCCAGGAACTAACACCTGAAACTGTCAAAAGACGCCTTGACAGAAGCGACTCAAGAATTGAACACGATAAACACGGTGAAAGAGCAAAAACATGGGTAGACAGAGGTATAGTCTTTCAGGATGTATTTGATGTAAACATACAGTTCCTTTATTTTGGTATGGCTCAAGACGAACTCAGGCTTTTTATGGGCGATCCAAATGAACAACAAACGGTTGAGACTGAAACAGGGGTAAGAAATGTCCTGGTTTATGACAATATTGAAGTATATTTTGAGAATGGAGAATTGGTAGGTTGGGAAGAGACCGACGTTATCCATGAAAATCCACTGGAAAATGCATATTCTTCATTTCAGCGAGCTATTCAGATTGAAGAGGAAGGTGAAGACAGGGGATTTTTCGGTAACCTTTTCGGCGGAAGCCAGGAGAGAAGGTTAATGGATGCATTTCCCCGTCTCAGCGGACAATTTGTTAGTCAGGCAGTTCTTCAGTATGAGGATGCAGATTATGACAAAGCCTATGAATCTTTTAAGTTGGCAGTTGAAGTAGCAGATTCTCCTTTTCATGAAGAGCCTGTTGATACCGGGCTGGTTTACAATACAGGCTTTGTAGCACTGCTGGCAGGCAAGCACCAGGAATCCTTGCCTTACCTGGAGAGAGCTAAGGAAATGGGTTATGGAGGTGGCACTGTATATGTATTGCTGAAGGAGGCATACATGGAGATGGATGATCTGGAAAATGCAGAGCAGATACTTCAGGAAGGTTTTCAGAATTACCCGGATGATAATGCTGTATTGACGGAACTGGTTAATTTCTACCTTGTTGTGACTGAAGATGCAGATGCGGCTTTTGAATATCTGCAGATAGCGATAGAACAGGAGCCGAATAATCCGACTTTCTATTTTGCTCAGGGTGCATTATATGAAAGAATGGATGAACTTGAAAAAGCAAAGGAATCATATGAAAAATCTATTTCAATTGATCCGGACTATTTCGATGCAAACTATAACATGGGGGTTGTTTATTACAATGAAGCTGTAAGGATGCTTGAGGAAGCAAATGAGATTATGGATAATGTTGAATATGAAAAAGCCAGAGACGCTGCCTACGAAGTATTAAGGCAGGCTATCCCATATCTTGAAAGCGCACATTTAGCTAATCCTGATCATCCTCAGCAGGAAAATGTTATGGACACATTGCGCATAATTTATTACAGGCTTGGCATGGAGGATGAGCTTGAAGAGATGAACAGAAAACTTGGAAGAGATCCCGAGGATGTCAGCCCTTAAATTGAATATATTTTTGTTATAATTTTAAAAGAAGCCGGATTTATATCCGGCTTCTTTTTTGTGCCGATTATTTTATTATGTCAGGGTGATGTTATGGATTCTTGCAAAATATAAAATTGTTCTTGAAAGGGTGGAAGAATATCATTGGCATGAATTATAAAAAGGCAGTGTATTATAAAATTTATTCTATTTAACATAATATTAATTATAGGACAAACAAAGGGAAATTACACCCAGGCCTGAAAGGCATGGTTAACATAGAATCAGTTATCGAGGCTGACAGTGAGCCCTGCGAACGGCAGCCCGATAACGGTGCAGATTTTATGTTAAAG
>SKND01000113.1 GCA_007120695.1 Bacteroidales bacterium
CTTCCCGGCGCAATGAAAGAGAAACAGGATTTAACAGAACAAAGTTCCTAAATTTTTTAAACTATGGAGAGGAAAAAGACAAAGAACCGCAGGGAGTTTATCCGCAGCAGTGTGAGGTTTGGTATGGTACTTGTCCTTGGAGGTGCCGGAGGCCTTGCCTTCAGGAATGCATCCAAAGACCAGTGGGTTTGGCAGGTTGATCCGTTCAAGTGCTCCTGGTGTGGCAGGTGTGCAACGAATTGCGTGCTCAACCCGTCGGCGGTTAAATGTGTTCATGCATACCAGCTTTGCGGATACTGTGATCTGTGCGGAGGATACCTGATACCGGGACATTCAGCCCGCACCACTGCTGCAGAGAACCAGTTGTGCCCGACCTCAGCAATTGAGCGTAAATTCGTCGAGGAACCCTATTACGAATACAAGATAAATGAGGATCTGTGCATCGGATGCGCAAAATGCGCCGAAGGATGCTCCGCTTTTGGCAACGGATCCCTTCATCTGCAGGTAATGCACCACCTGTGTGTCAACTGCAACGAATGTGCCATAGCACGTGCATGCCCGTCCGATGCGATCGTAAGGGTAAAACAGTCTGATCCATACCTTATGAAAGGCGGCTTCACCGGGGATGGGGAAGAGACCTGACAAACCGGGCTGCCAGGTGAACCTTTAGTAATTAGCCAATTATGCAAAAAGATGAATTATCTCAAAATAATATGCCGGCGTACCGGAATCAGCAGGAAGGATAATAAAACACTTAAAACCGCAGCATTTTTAATGTTGCTTCTGCTGCTTTCAATGACCATATCCCCTGATATAAATGGCCAGCAAAGATTTCCTATGCCTGAATTTGAATCCGGCTACGAATATCCGGATGTTTCCACCCCTGAGCCAAGATCGCTGACCCTTGAGTATATTGATGTAATTGTATTGCTTGCAATGCTGTCAGTTACCTCCTGGCTTGTAATTAAAAAGCGGTCGAGAAGGTACATTCTCTGGCTTTCTGTCGGCGCCCTGCTATATTTCGGGTTCTGGAAGAACGGCTGTGTCTGTTCAGTAGGCTCGGTACAGAATATGGTGCTTTCCCTGTCCGATTCCTCATATGCGGTATCATACGCGATTATCGCCTTTTTTACGCTTCCCCTGTTGTTCAGTCTGGGCTTTGGAAGGGTATTCTGCGCATCCGTATGTCCACTCGGCGTAATTCAGGATCTTGTAATTGTCAAACCTGTAAAGGTGCCTGTATGGGTCCGCAAATCGCTCGGCATGTTCCCCTTTGTTTATCTTGCACTTGCAGTTCTCTATGCTGCAACGGGCACCGACTTTATTATATGCCGCTATGATCCCTTTGTAGGTATATTCAGGATGGGTGCCGAATTTCACCTGATTGTCCTCGGCATCGCTTTTTTGCTGATTGGCATGTTTGTGGCAAGGCCCTATTGCAGGTTTGTGTGCCCCTTCGGCGCCTTGCTTAAGATAACTTCTCTGTTTTCGAAACACCACATGTCCATTACCCCGGCACAGTGCATCAAATGCAAATTGTGCAAGGATTCCTGCCCCTTTGACGCAATAGAACAACCCACACCCGATAAAGCGGTAAGCGAGCTTAAGGGCAAGACCGGCAAATTCATACTGTATGCCGCTATTATCCCGCTGCTGATGTTCGTTGGCGGCTGGGCGCTTTCATCATCACATGTTTTCCTGGCAAAAGCACATCCTGATGTTTACCTGGCACACCTGCTTATTGAACAGCCAGAGGTGATGAATGACCTCGACAACCTTGATGTGCAGACCTTTCTCGGATCGGACAGGACCCTCGACTCCCTGGTGCAGGATGCTGAGACCGTACAGGCCGGTTTCTATACGGGAGCATGGCTCACCGGTGCTTTTATCGGATTGGTGGCAGGTTTCTTTTTGGTATCACAGTACATTATCAGGCGGAGGACAGATTATGAACCTCACAGAGGCGACTGTTACAGTTGTGGAAGATGTTTTAAATATTGCCCTGTTGAAAAATAATCTTTAATTAATTCTATTTATCAACCGATACAAATGGATATAAAGGAAAAAGCAGAAATTGCAAAAAATACGGCGAAAGTGGCAGGTGCGTTCTGCCTTGTGATCAGCTTGCTGCTGATCCTCAATTTCTGGCAGATGCACAGCAGCGATCCGCTGGAAAGTGATGTGCTGGAGACACTTGTGGAACGGCTGTCGCTCGAACCAGGCAACCAGGAGCTGATAAACCAGATACGGGAACTGGACCTGCTTGCACGGAAAGCTTATTTCACAAGCCTCTGGCAGGTCCGCACAGGTGGTTATCTTTTGCTGTTCGCCTCAATAATCCTTATCATTTCATTAAGGATCCACTCATCGCTTCTCTCACGCATAGAAAAACCTGATGAAGAGGATGAGGACATAGTTCTGGGCAGGGCGCTTTCGCGGAAATGGATACTGGGAGGAACAGCGATCATGGTGCTGGTGGCTCTGGCCGCTGCTTTTTCTGTAAGCGATCCTCTTAAGGAGTACATGGCGGCAATAGACGAACCTGCAGAAGAAACTATTGAAAGGATCAGCATAAGTGATGCGGAGCCGACGCCGGCACCCGCACCTGATGAAGATTCCGTTGAAGAAGAAGAGGGGGAGGTGGAAGTGCAGGCGGATGAGAGGCCCGAACAACCTGTCGCTGCAACACCTGCAACAGCACGGTTCCCTAATGAAGCCGCAATTCGTCAGAACCATAATGCATTCCGGGGGCCATGGGGGAACGGGGTCATATACCATACCAGCATCCCGATGGAGTGGGATGGTGAATCGGGTAACAATATCCGCTGGAAGGTCAAAGTGCCGGTGCATGCATTCAGTTCCCCTGTGATCTGGGGAGACAGGTTATTCCTTACAGGCGCAGATGAAACAAGGAGAGTGGTCTTCTGCTTTAACAGGCATTCAGGAAATATTTTGTGGGAAGAGGAAGCCAGCAATATTCCGGGATCACCGCGGGAATTACCGCGTACAACCGATGATACCGGACTTGGGGCACCAACGGTCACAACAAACGGAATTGGCGTATATGCCATATTTGGAACCGGCGATGTCATGGCACTCGACATGGAGGGCAATCGTATCTGGGCAAGGAACCTGAGCGTACCGGACAACCATTACGGCCACTCCTCATCCCTGCTTACTCATAATGAAAAGCTGTTCGTGCAGTATGACACCAGGGACGGGGGCCGGATAATTTGTCTCAATGTAGCTAATGGTGAAACGATCTGGGATATAACAAGAGAATCCGGCATATCATGGGCATCTCCGATACTGGCAAATATTGACGGTAATATGCAACTCGTGGTCAACGGCATCCCGATCGTTGCCGGATATAATATTGAGAATGGCAATGAACTATGGAGCGTTCAGGCAATGGGAGGTGAAGTCGGTCCGTCGCCGGCATATGGCGGTGGTCTGGTTTATGCGGCCAATGAGTATGCAAGACTGGTAGCGATAGATCCCGGAAACGGGGAAGTAATCTGGGAAGACAACTATTATCTGCCAGAGGTGGCAAGCCCGGTTTACAGCGACGGACTGCTGTTTATTTCTACCACGTATGCGGTGTTCGCATGCTTCGATGCTCAGACCGGCGAGTTCCTTTGGGATTACGACACCGATGATATATTCTATTCTTCACCGCTCGTGGCAAATGGTCACGTATATGTAACCGATACAGGAGGTAAAACATATATTTTCAGGGTTGGCAGGGAACCGCAGCTTGTGGCAACAAACAGTATAGGTGAAGAAGTTTATACAATACCCGCCTTTGCAGATGGAAGGATATACATTAGGGGTGAAGAATATCTCTATTGCATAGAGAATTAAAAAATTATTGTTTAAAATGAGTAAGGGTCTGAATATAGGAAAAGAGGTTGACCAGATTATCTCACTGTCCGGCAGTGACAAGAGTTCGGTAATTGCCATACTACAGGCAATACAAAACCGTTTCAACTACCTGCCACAGGAGGCGCTTAGAAAAGTATGCGACACCACATCCATCACCCCGGCCGAGATTACCGGGGTAGCCAGCTTTTACTCCCAGTTCAGGTTTGAACCCGCAGGGAAGCATATAGTCAAAGTGTGTACCGGAACCGCCTGCCATGTTAAGGGGGCTATGCTGGTACATGACTCACTTGCCCGGCATATGAAGCTGGAGCCGGGCCGGTCGACCGACGACAAGAGGCTGTTCACCCTTGAGCAGGTGGCCTGCCTGGGCTGCTGCACGCTGGCACCAGTGGTACAAATAGATGATGTGACCTATGGCCATGTTTCCGCCAACAAATCGGCCGGCGTGCTGAAGGATTTCCTGAGCCGCGACCCCAGGGCAAAAAAGAGAAACGAGATCATTACCCGGGACGGAGAGTTGCAGGGAGAGATACGGGTCGGACTCGGTTCATGCTGTGTGGCAAGCGGAAGCAGCGATATAAAAGATGCAGTTGAAGATTCTGTTACCAGGAACAGGATAAATGTTAACATTAAGCAGGTAGGTTGCGTCGGGATGTGCCACCAGGTACCCCTGGTAGAGGTGGTGACAGACAAAAACGGAGAGTCTAATTCGAAACTCTATGCCAAAGTGTCGCCGGCTGACATCAAGCCTATCATCGCCAGCCATTTTACCCCTCCAGGCCTGCTTACACGATTAAAAAACGGCATAAACAAGATTGCCGGTGATATCCAGACTGACGACGACTGGGAAGGAGTTGAGCGGTATTCAATTGACGTCAGGGAAAAACATGTTGCATCATTTCTGGGCAACCAGTTCCCAATTGCTACGGAGCACAGGGGTGTGCTTGATCCTCTTGATTTTGACGACTATCTTGACAGGGGTGGATTCAGAGGATTGTACAGGGCTCTTAAAATGGACCCAGCCGACGTTATTAACGAGGTGAAGGATAGCGGTCTGCGCGGAAGGGGTGGTGCCGGCTTCCCGACAGGACTGAAATGGGAAACTACAGCATCGCAACCGGGAGAAGAAAGGATCCTGATATGTAACGGCGATGAAGGCGACCCCGGGGCCTTCATGGACAGGATGCTTCTGGAATCGTATCCGTTCAGAGTCATCGAGGGTATGACAATTGCAGCAAAGGCGGTTGGTGCCAAAGAGGGCATATTTTATATCAGGGCGGAATATCCGCTGGCTGTTAAAAGGATCAGGAGTGCAATCGAAAAATGCATTATAAAGGGACTGCTGGGAGATAACATTCTCGATATGGGGCTGGATTTTCACATCAGGATCAAGGAGGGCGCAGGTGCATTTGTATGTGGTGAGGAGACGGCGCTTATCGAATCGATAGAAGGGAAAAGAGGATTCCCGAGACTTCGCCCCCCCTACCCTGCTGAGAAAGGACTCTGGGGGAAACCCACTCTCGTTAACAATACCGAGACCCTGGCCATGGTGCCATGGATCCTTTCAAAAGGAAGTGAACGGTTTTTGGAGATAGGAACCGGCAAAAGCAAGGGGACCAAGGTATTTGCCCTTGCCGGCAAAATAAGGCGGGGGGGTCTTATCGAGGTACCGATGGGTATCACCATCAGCGAAATTATTGAGGATATTGGTGGCGGAATAGCAGGTGACAAAAAATTCAAGGCGGTACAGATAGGTGGACCGTCAGGTGGATGTGTACCCCACTACCTTGCCGGTACACCGGTAGATTTCGAATCGCTGCTTGAGGTGGGTGCCATGATGGGGAGCGGGGGACTGGTGGTGCTGGATGAGACAGATTGCATGGTTGATATGGCAAGGTACTTTCTCTCCTTCACACAGGCCGAATCTTGCGGCAAATGTACCTTTTGCAGGGTGGGAACCCGGAGGATGCTTAACATATTAGACAAGTTATGCAGCGGCAAAGCTGCTGCGAAAGAGCTTGATGAACTTGAGGTACTTGCGCATCAGGTGAAACTTGGCAGTTTGTGCGGACTGGGCAAGACCGCTCCAAACCCTGTATTGTCTACATTAAAATATTTCCGTGATGAGTATGAGGCACACCTGGAGGGCAGATGCCCCACAGGTAAATGCAAGGAATTGATTACATATTATATAGACGATGAATGCATAGGCTGCACAATATGTGCACAAAAGTGCCCGGTGGATGCAATAGGGTTCAA
>SKND01000022.1 GCA_007120695.1 Bacteroidales bacterium
AGGTAACAGCCGGTAAGTGTGTTTGACCCGGCAACCTGCCCCGGTGTACCGAATGCCGCGATCTCTCCACCCTTTCTTCCTGCCCTCGGCCCCATGTCTATTACATGATCGGCCGAAAGGATCATATCCATATCATGTTCCACAACAATCACCGAGTTACCTTTATCCCGGAGTTGCTTGAGAGAATCTATGAGCTTCCTGTTATCTGTCTGATGAAGACCTATGCTTGGTTCGTCCAGTATGTACAGTACATTGACCAACTGTGAACCGATTTGAGTTGCCAGCCTGATCCTCTGAGACTCTCCGCCTGACAGGCTGCCGGCGCTCCTGTTAAGTGACAGGTAGTTAAGTCCGACACTCAGCAGAAAACTCAATCTGGTCCTTATCTCTTTAACTATTTCAATTGCAATTTTCCTTTGTTTGTCGGTCAGGTGCTTGTCAAGGGAAGAAAACCACCTGTCCAGTATATCCAGGTCCATTTCTGCCAGCTGGGCTATATTTTTATTATGGATTTTGAAATACATAGCCTCCCTCTGCAGCCGTGTGCCTTTACATGACGGACACACCACCTTTTTCAGGTACTGTCCGGCCCATTTCTCACCTTTGATGCCATTACCGTTGTTTTTAAGGTTGGCGATGTAATTTATCACTCCGTCAAAACTCATGAAATAATTGGATGCCGATCCCAGGGGAGAGTGCAGTAATTTAAACGACTCTTCTGATCCGTAAAGAATTGTGTTGACAGCTGTTTCGGGTATATCTTCCAGTGGAGTAGCAAGTGAGAATTTATATTTTGCGGCAATAGCTTCAAGCTGCCAGAATATAAGCGAATTTTTTACTGGTCCGAGAGGTTCAATACCTCCTTTTTTTATCGAAAGTCCCGGATTGGGTATTATCTTTTCGAGGTCCATCTCCGTAATATTACCCAGTCCGTTGCATTTTTCGCATGCACCCCTTGGAGAGTTAAAGGAGAAACTGTGGGGGGCAGGCTCATTGTAAGAAATGCCTGATGTGGGACACATCAGCTTTTTGCTGAAGTACCTGCTCTCTCCTGTTTCAGCGTCAAGTACCATCATTATGTTCCTGCCGTGATGCATTGCCGTCTTCACTGTATCGGCCAGCCTTTTTTTGTCCTTTTCTTCAACTACAAGTTTATCTATTACTATTTCAATATTGTGGGTTTTATACCTGTCAACGCGATGCCCCGGCCTTAGCTCCGTTATTTCCCCGTTTATTCTGGCATAGAGAAAACCTTTTTTCCTTATCTGTTCGAAAAGTTCTTTGTAATGTCCCTTTCTCCCTTTAACAACTGGTGCAAGAATGATGGTCTTCCGGCTACCGTATTTGTCAGTTATAAGATTAATTATCTGCTGATCTGTGTATCTAACCATTTCCTCGCCCGTTTCCGATGAACAGGCAATTGCCGCACGGGCATACAGCAATCGCAGGAAATCATAAATTTCAGTAATGGTACCAACAGTTGAGCGCGGGTTCCTGCCGGCAGATTTCTGTTCAATTGCAATAACCGGGCTTAGCCCTGATATCTTGTCCACATCGGGCCTCTCCATGCTTCCCAGGAACTGCCTTGCATAGGCTGACATGGTCTCCATATATCTTCTTTGACCTTCAGCATATATAGTGTCAAAAGCCAGCGAAGATTTTCCGCTTCCACTCAAACCGGTAATGACCACAAGACTGTTCCTCGGAATGGTTACATCAATGTTCTTGAGATTGTGCACCCTTGCTCCGAGAACTTCTATAGCACCTGGGCCTTTGTTCCCGTTATTTGCCGAATTATTTCCCAACTCCCGGACTGATTAGTATGTATGTAAATAAATGATTAACCGTCAATACTATCAGGTTCCTCCCCGGGTTCATCATCCCTGAAATATTCAGCCCTTATCCTTGCATTTTCTGCAGGAAGCTTTATCAGGTATGTTCTACCGCGACGATTGGTAAGATATGGCTGCCGCAACCAGGGGTTCAGGTATTTAAGCATTTTGTAGTTGGTGTTGAATTCCTTTGAGAAATCTGCAAAATTTTCAACTTTTACATCTACTTCCACCTCAATCCAGCTGATAGGGGGATAAAGGTCTTTCTCCTGAACATGGAAACCATATTTTGCGGGTTGTTCGAGAATTTCCTTGATTGCCAGTATTCTGAAAATGTACCTCTGGGTCTCCTCATTCAGAAGCAGATTATAATAATCGGATTCTTTCTGAATATTTATCTGGTTGTTCATTCCCCTTCGGCCTGCATTATAACTTGCTGCAGCCATTGTCCAGCTTTTATAGTTTGTATATGATTCAATCAGAAACCTGCATGCTGCAACCGTCGATTTTTCAATGTGGTAACGCTCATCTACCTCCTCGTTAACCTCGAGTCCGTAATCCCTTGCCGTACCAGCAAGAAACTGCCAGAAGCCTATCGCACCTGCCGGCGATCTTGCATTTGTCAGTCCGCTCTCGGCCAGAGCCAGGTATTTAAAATCATCGGGAATGCCATACTCTTTAAGAATTGGTTCAATTACCGGGAAGTATCTGTTGGCACGTTTTATGAACAACAGGGTCTGAGACTGCCAGTATGTATTGACTAACAGTTCTCTGTCGAAACTCTCCCATACATCAAAATTTTCCATGGGTACAGGTTCTCCTGCAAACTCGAGTGATTCAGGAATTTCAAGGGCGAAAATTGCATAATTACTTTCAAACCCGGTACTTTCGGGAACAATATCAGGTGCCCTTGTGAAAAGGCTGAACCCCTGGATCACCGCACCGGTTATAATCATGAGTGCCAGAAAGGAAAGGAAGTGAAAAATATATCCGGGAAACTTATTGCGCCTCTTTTTCTCAGCCGGTAAATTATCTTTTTTATCGCCCATCTTTGAATTATTTCTTTACAAAAAGCCGGTTAACATGGCATCCTTCGAATTTAGGATGACAAAACCTCAAAAATAACGAAAATATTAGAATATTCTATATGGGGGAGAGACAATAAATAATCGGCTTAGCCAGCCTTTTAACAGGCTGTTTTCCCCTTCAAAAAAAGCATTCCATTAGCTGCTGGGCAGGTAAATCAGAATCTGTAGGTTATTCCTCCGTAAAAAGAGAATGAATAGGGACGGGGCTGGTGTCCTGATTTTGAATTTACAGTGGTTATAAAATGGCTCAATCTTGGTTCAACAACCAGCAGAAGGTCGTCTGACAGCTCGTGTTCCACTCCTGCACCAACTATTCCACTTAGTGCGAAACGTCTCACATCACGTGTTTCTCCTATATTAACTGATTCTCCAAGGTAACTTAGTGTAACCCTGTTTCCGGCCAGAAGGTTGACTCCAAGGCCGCTGCTTGCCACCAGGCTGGTTCGGCCTTCAAGCAACCGGTAGCGCAGCATGACCGGGGTTTGCAGGTAATATAATCCCTGGGTCAGTGTGGCAGTGCCGGAACCATCCCGCAACTGTGTGAATTCAGGCACGGTACCAAAATAGGTTTTGCCGTCGCTGTACTTCTGTCTGTTTGACACAAGTAATGACATGCCTTTTAAAGATATCTCTCCCAGGGAATTGTCTACCCCGTATCTGTTGTATACAACATTCCCGGCCGAAGTTTGGTAATAGTACTTTGAAATTACTCCCGGATCATCATAAATTACCGTATTCTCCACATTTTGTCCCATCTTCATCAGATCTATCCCTGTTTGCAGCGATAACCTGTCGCTAATCTGATAAACGACCGTAAATCTGCCCGATACGGACACAAGTCCCGATTCAATATTATTGAATTGTGCTTTTTCAAAACTCGCTGCCACCAGCGACCGGTAAGAGTAGCTGGGAGCTACCATGACCCCGATACTCCATCTCTTTTCTCTGCCCGAATATCCATGATCACCTGTTGTGGTTGTGAGCCCGCTTCTTTTAATCTCCTGATGCATATCAGCATTGGTGGAAGCCAGTTTTGATGCAGGTAGCCCTGAGGCCAGGGCCGGGAGCTGATTATCCCTTGATTTATTTTGTGCATACTGTGATGCAGTGGTGGTATGGTCAATATTTTCGTATCTGATAATCTCGCTTTCGCGGAATAGTAATCCGGTTAGTCTGTTTTCTGCTTCAGCAGATATTTCCGGATCGGTTATATAAGAAGGGGATTGACGGGGCGCAGGCATATCTGCAATTTCAGGCCAGTCGGATGTCACCAGTGTATCGAGTGACAGGTAGTTGTCCTCATTATCCTGCCTGAGAATTTGCAGTAATCCCCCGCCAAACCCCAGTAATAAAGCAATAATGGCAGCAATCCTGGCAAAACTCAGGACCAATGCCCTATTTTTATTTTTTTCAAGTCCGGCGCTAATCCTTTTCCAGGCTTTCCCTGGCGGGGCTTTCTTATGATCAGCCAGACCCTGCCTGAATATATCATCAATATGTTGTTTCCTTTCAGACATTTTTCTTAATTTTTTGACTATCTGCCTCCGCCTCTTTGCTCAGCATATCTTTAAGTGCCAGCCTGGCCCGGTGAAGATGCGATTTTGATGTATTTACAGGTATCCCTGTCATGCCTTCAATTTCACTGTGATTGTAACCCTCTATTGCATATAGGTTAAATATCAACCGCTGATTTACCGGGAGTCTGCCTATCATTTCCAGCAGGTCATCTGCATCAAGAGCATATTCAGTATCTGCCACCTCATAGTGAGCATCCTCCGTTATGTCTTCATTTATAAGATACATTTGCCTCTTTTTTCGTATAAACTGCAATGCAGTATTAACCATTATTCTTCTTACCCATCCTTCGAAAGAACCTTCCCCCCTGTAATTTCCAATATTCCCGAACACCCTGATAAAGCCCTCCTGAAGGAAATCACATGCCTCATCCGGGTCCGATGCATATTGCAGACAAACTGCATACATTTTAGGAGAAAGAATTCTGTACAACTCTTCCTGACTCTGCCTGTTGTTTTCAATGCATCCGGCAATTATTTCATTGATGTCTTCCGTCAATTTTCTTATCTTATTCACATTTCCCCAAAGAAAGCATTTATAAGCCAATTAACGGTAAATTTAGTAATCTAATTTTATCCGGATGCAGCAGATCCCTTTAATACATAGATGCAAAAAATAAGAAACGGGTTGCAGAGAAAATTGATTTACAGAAAAATTTAATATAACAATCATACTTTTTTCCCTGCAGGAGGCAGGGTTTTTTTGATTTAACCGGTCTTAAAATAGCAGGCGTCAGGTTAATCTGCTTCTGTTTTGCAGGTGAAGTTATAACCAGGCATGTATGCCGGAAGTAATAAATCTTCTTAATTTACAATCCTCAGCAGTTTATGAGTAAAAGCATAACAAATTGTCTGTTAATTCTGTTATTATTGTAAGGTATAAATAGTATTTTTAATGCTGGCCGGATATCTGACAAAAACTAACTATTATGATTAATAGAGCTCTGTTTTTCCTTGTTTTATTCCTGCCGCACTTCTTCATTATAAATAGGGTTGATGGGCAGGAAGAGAGTTACTCCGAAAGCGGACCCGCACAAAAAATCAGTTATTACACCGGTTTTACGGCACCCCAGAAGGTTTATCTGCACCTGAACAAGAATAATTACAAAGCAGGTGATGCAATATGGTTCCAGGCTTACCTGTTTGATGGGGTATCTCATTTACCTGATACCACAACCACAAACCTTTATGTTGACCTGGCGAACGGCAGGGGAGAGATCATGGAAAAGAGGATCCTGCGGGTTACCGGCGGACAAGCAGAGGGAGATATCAACCTTTCCCGTGAACTTCCAGACGGTAATTACAAAATCCGGGCATACACCGATTGGATGAGGAATTTTGATGAAGAGTTTTTCTACACGGGGTATTTATATATCAACAATGATAATTACGCCAATTTCATTCCCAGGTCTGAGGTACGGTCGAACCGAAGGTTTAACAGGAACCTGGAAAGCTTGGGATCGGAAGAGAAAATTGTATTCTTCCCCGAAGGAGGCCAAATGGTTGCAGGTGTGAGCAATAGAGTGGCTTTCAAGGCGTTCGATGGGATGGGGCGCGGAATTGATGTTGCCGGTGAGGTACTGGGTGAAAATTCCCGGGTGGTTGCCCGTATTGAATCTGTCCATGCCGGTACCGGAAAGTTTGAGCTAACACCTCGTCCGGGTGTCTCCTATTCGGCAAGGGTTACATTTAGCGGAAACAGGCCGGTTACATTTCCTCTGCCTCAGCCGGTTCCTTCAGGGATCGTAATGAGGGTCGATCAGGACGATAATAATATACGTATTGACCTGGCATCTTCAGAAGTCCGCGTCCCGGATCATGATAACGAACGGTATACAGTTATAGTTCATACCAGGGGAAACCTGGTCGGGGGTGAATCTGTCTCCCTGTCTGATGGCAAGGCTTCCATTGAGATGTCTAAAGAGTTCTTTCCGTCCGGCATAGCCCATATTACTCTCTTTTCTGAGAACCAAATCCCTCATGCAGAACGACTTGTATTCGTCAGTCATGATGATTCATTTCTTTTTTATCCCGGGGTATCCCGTCAGACTGTTGGTAACAGGGAGTATTATGTAGTCAGTATTGAGGTGAATGATAAAGAAGGTAACCCTGTAGACGGATATTTTTCACTTTCTGTACTTCAGTCAGCCGCAGACCGGCATGAAGTAAAAGATAATATTGTAAGAAACCTTCTCCTTTCTTCTGACCTTCCGGGTATTAGCACCGGCGGGTATAATTTTTCCGATCCTGACACCGATATGTCTGACGAACTTGACCTGCTGATGATGACAAACGGATGGCGCAGGTTCAAATGGGATGATGTTCTTTCAGGTGCAATGCCTGAAATAAGGCATACACCTTCCTCTTCACTTACGATTTCCGGAAATGTCATTGATCAGACCAGGGATCAGTCAATGGCAAACTTTCCTGTTGACCTTGTTATACCTGGTGAAGAAAACAGACACTACAATACAGATACCAATACCGACGGGGTTTTTATTTTTGACGACCTGATTTTTTATGATAATGTGAGGGTCAGGATATCCAGTGAACGAACAGCTTCATCAGGTCATCCGCCAAAACTGGAACTTCATGCAATGGATACAAGAAACATCGGTTATGATCCAAATCCTGCTACAGTGCCTTTTCGGATAACTGACAGGGGTGATGATTGGGAAAGAAGGCCCGGGGCAGGAACCTCACAGTATTCAAGAGCCGAAAAGCAGGGTGAGTCACCCCAGCAATACGGCACTCCCGATCAGACGGTATTTATCGAGCAGGAAACCAAGCAGAGCAGGATGCGTGATATTCTGGTTACCAGGGTTCGGGGACTGAATCACAATATGCAGTTCAGTGGCCCGACAAGCCTGTACCTGAGCTCAGAGCCCCTGTTCATGCTGGACGGAACAGAAGTGGGCAGGCAGGCCTTTTTGAATCTTGATCCCAGGTATATTCAGAGAATTGAAGTTTTCAGCGGTGCCAGAGCTTCCATATTCGGGGTTAGGGGTGCCAACGGTGCTCTGCTGGCGTATACCAGGAGAGCCGGCGATCCTGGAATGGAGCACTATCAGGAATACCTTGTGCAGGGATATCATTCTCCCAGGGAGTATTTTGCCGATATGGTATCCTCATATCTGAGAAACGAGGATCAGAGCAGGGTCGACAAATCGATATACTGGGAACCCGGCCTTGAAACAGACGAATCTGGCAGAATAACAACAGCTGTACCTGTTTCAGGAGATTCTGGAACTCTGACTTTTATTATTGAGGGTGCAGGCAGGGATGGTGGAATTGGCTTTGGCACATTTTCACTTATTCCGGCTGACCGATAAAGAAATTTATTTAGTATTGACATAAAATACATTCAATGAATACAAGAATTATAGCGATTATTATAGCGGTATTAATTACCATTCCGGCATGGAGCCGGACAGATCAGTTTTCCGATGTTCAGGACGCAGACCAAAAGCTTGAAGAGTATGCTCGACTGACTGCTTCGCAAAAGCTTTACCTGCATATGAATAAAAGCAACTACCTGGCGGGCGAGACCATATGGTTCAATGCCTATCTTGTCAATTCGGTCACCCATCAGCCCGTTACTGCCAGTACAAATATTTATGCAGAACTTATAAACTCACGCGGAGTGCTGATGGAGAAGCGCGTTATGCTGGCAGAAAATGGCGTTGCAGAAGGTGATATAAGTCTGCCAATGGCACTTCCTGACGGGAATTATTATTTGCGTGCATATACCGACTGGATGAAGAATTTCCCTGAGGAGTTCTTTTATGAAAAATACCTCTATATAGAGAATAGCCAGTATGAGGATATGATCCCCCGGCTTGAAGTACGCTCAAACAGGCGGTTTAACAGGAGCCTGAACAGGATGGCCGGAGATTTGGATATTGCATTTTTTCCTGAAGGGGGGGAACTGGTACAGGGTATCACTAACCGTATAGCTTTCAAGGCGGTTGATGCTCTGGGACGCGGATTAGATGTTGAGGGAGTGGTTACCGATGATGCTGGAAATGATATTGCCAGGTTTTCAACCCTGCACTCCGGTATGGGCAGTTTTGATCTGCAGCCTGAACCGGGAGTCAGTTACAGCGCAAGTGTGGTGCATAACGGAAGCAGGCCTCAGAGTTTTGACCTGCCCCCGGTAATATCATCAGGAGTGGGTCTCAGGGTTGACAGGGAGGGGACTGATATCCTGCTTAACATATATTCTGCCAGATCACCTGATGGCAGAGCACATAGCGGCAATTTTGAAATTATAGGACACACACGCGGCAGGGTCTTTTATAAAGGAACGGTTTCAATGAAAGATGGAATGGCCGAAGCGGTGATACCCGAAAATCTTTTTGAAAGCGGCATCACCCATTTTACTGTTTTCTCCGGAAACCGGGAACCGGTAGCTGAAAGGCTTGTTTATATTGACAGGGATGACAGTTTTACGATTATACCAAATGTGGTAAAAGCAGAGCACGAAGGCCAGCAATATCTTGGATTACAGATTGGTATAGCCGACCGGGAAGGCAATCCTGTGGAAGGGACATTTTCCATGTCGGTGCTTACCGGTGATTTTCTGCCACCCGGAAGTTCTGAAAATATTCTGACCCATTACCTGTTAAGCTCAGATCTGGATGGATTCATTGAAAAACCCCAGGAGTATTTTGACCCGGAAAAAGATATGGAGACTGAGCTGGATCATATTATGATGACCCACGGATGGAGAAGGTTTGACTGGAAATCAGTGTTGTCGGGAGAAATGCCGGAATTCACGCATACACCATCTTCAACTTTATATGTGGAAGGCAGGGTTACAGACCCGGCCAAAGATGAACCTGTAAATAATTTCGAGGTTGAAATGAAGGTGATCGATCATAATGATAGTTATACAACCAGAACAGATGGCCGGGGTAATTTTGTTTTTGACGGTCTTGATTACCCTGACTCTTACCGCGTTGAGATTTCCAGCAGGAGGTTGCCCGGAGATTACCCCCCTAAAATAGAGTTGTCGACAGGGCAGGTCAGCGGATTTGATTATGTTCCCAACATGTTCACAAAAGAGCAGCAAATTACCAGCAGGGGCAGGGACTGGAGAAGGGTGAGTGATGCAGGCAGGTCACCTTATGCCTTGACACCTGACCGTACCAGGTCGCCCCAATCATATGGAGTACCCGACCAGACCATATACATTGACAGGGATAAGGTAACACAGCGTACCGTATACGATGTACTTGTTGAGAGGGGTCAGGGTGTACAGATAGTCGGCAACCAGATAATGTTCCGGGGCCCTTCAAGTATCAATCTTAGCTCCGAACCTATGTTCATGCTTGATGGAGTGCAGACTTCAAAAGATAACGTCCTCGGTTACAGTCCCCGCGAAATTGAGCGCATCGAACTGTTCAGGGGAACCAGTGCCGCGGTTTTTGGTGTAAGGGGAGGATCAGGTGTCATAATAGCCTATTCGAGGCAGGCAGGCGACAGGGGGTTTCAGGACAGTAAGGAGTATATGCTTGTCGGTTATCACACTCCGAGAGAATTTTATTCAGATTATCTCTCAGCACTACCTTCGGCTGCATCAGGCAGTGATCATGCAAGGACAATTCACTGGGAGCCTGATCTGCTGGATGGGGATGAAGAAGATAATACGGTCTTCTTTCCTTACTCTCAGGATATCAGAAGCATGAAGATCGTAATTGAAGGTGTAGGCCGGGATGGAGGTATTGCAGCCGGTGAATTTACTTTGGAGATGCGCTGAAAAGGATAAAATGAATGTTCAAATAAATAAGGAGTGCCGGACAATCATCCGGCACTCCTTATTATTATTTTTGTGGATTAACCCTTCTCTCAACCAGAAGGGCCCGCTCTAAAGGTGGATAACCTCACCATAAGCCGCGGCGGCGGCCTCCATTATCGCTTCAGACATTGTTGGATGGGGGTGAACCGATTTTATCATTTCATGTCCCGTTGTTTCCAGATTCCTGGCAACTACAATTTCGGCAATCATCTCTGTCACATTGGCTCCGATCATGTGGGCTCCGAGAAGTTCTCCGTATCTGGCATCGAATACCAGTTTTACAAATCCCTCTTTTTCGCCAGCTGCACTTGCCTTACCGGATGCGGTGAAGGGAAACTTACCCACTTTGACCTCCAGTCCTTTTTCTTTGGCAGCCTTCTCTGTCAGTCCCACCGAAGCAACTTCCGGTGCAGTAAAGGTGCATGCCGGTATATTCAGGTAGTTCAGAGGTTCCGGTTTCAACCCACCCAGATTCTCAACACAAATAATACCTTCAGCCGATGCTACGTGAGCCAGTGCGGGACCATGAACGATGTCGCCTATAGCATACACACCTTCAATATTTGTGCGGTAATACTCGTCTACCTTCACCCTGTCACCATCCATTTCCACACCTGCCTCCTCCAGTCCCGTGCCGGATATATTTGGAGTAATACCTACTGCAGAAAGGATTATTTCAGCTTCCACTATCTCTTCACCCTTTTTGGTCTTTATAGTTGCCTTGCACAGCTTGCCTTCCGTATCAACAGATTCGACAGATGAATCTGTTAAAACTTTTATACCTGCCTTTTTAAAAGACCGTCCCAGCTGAGCCGACACCTCCTCATCCTCCAGCGGGAGAACAGAAGGCATATATTCAACAAGGGTTACTTTTGTGCCCATTGAGGCATAGAACCATGCAAATTCGCTTCCTATGGCACCTGATCCGACAACTACCATCGATTCCGGAAGCTTGCCGAGCGACATAGCCTCCCTGTAGCCGATTACTTTTTTTCCATCCTGTTTCAGGTTAGGCAATTCACGGGAACGGGCTCCGGTTGCGATTATGATATGTTTTGCAGTATATGTCTTTTTGCTGTCATCTCCTGCAGTAACTTCAACCTTGCTGTTTCCTGCAAGCCTTCCCTGTCCCTCAATATGCTCAATTTTATTCTTTTTCAGCAGGTATTGAACCCCCTTGCTCATACCCCCTGCTACCTGGCGGCTTCTTTCAATCACCTTGCCGAAATCTGCCTTTACATCTCCCTTAATTTCTATCCCATAGTCTTCAGAGTGCTTCATATAGTTATATACCTGTGCGCTTTTCAACAGCGATTTGGTAGGTATGCATCCCCAGTTAAGACAAACACCACCAAGTTCCGCCTTTTCTACAATGGCAACATTCATTTTCAACTGACTGGCCCTGATAGCGGCAACATATCCGCCGGGTCCGCTTCCAATTACTATAATATCATATTGCATGGTTTTTGATTTATTATGGTTTACAATTGATAATTTTTATTTTGCAGGTAAAGTTGTCTTTTCACCCTGATTCCCGATACAAGTATACTGAACAATTTTGCAATAATAAAGGCTAATACAAGCGACATGATTATTGATGCGCCCGAGGGGATATTATAATTATATGACAGCATCAATCCCGCAATAGTTCCAAAAAATGCAATCAGTGATGAGTAGATCATGATTTTTTTATAATCCCTGGTGAAAAGGTTTGCTATCGTTTGCGGAATTGTAAGTAGTGAGATGACCAGTATGATTCCGGCAACTTTTATGCTGAGTACTATGGTTACTGCCACAAGGCTGATAAGTAAATAGTTGATAATCTGAACAGGGGCGTTGTGTGTTATTGCATACTCCTGATCGAACGAGATAAAGAGAATAACCTTGTAAAAAACAATAAAAAATCCGGAAACTATCGCTGTTAATGCAATCATCATTACTA
Source organism: Bacteroidales bacterium (assembly GCA_007120695.1). GTDB lineage: Bacteria > Bacteroidota > Bacteroidia > Bacteroidales > PUMT01 > PXAP01. Next base: position 12,237 of record SKND01000022.1, read on the forward strand.
TATCGGTATGTGTTACCGTAAGGAGACTTCCGAACAGGTATCCCATGAGATTTGGCGCATAACCGGGGGTGATAAACACAAAGATAATCCCCAGAGCCATGCCAAATGACCAGAAAATCCCGATCAGCGAGTCTTCCCTTACATCAGCTTTTTTCGACAGGAACTCAATACCAAGAGCTGAAAGAACTGCAAATACCGCTGCTGAGGCTATAGGGTTGAAACCTGCAAAATAGCCTATGCCGATTCCTCCGAAAGATGCATGTGTTATGCCTCCGCTTATGAAAACCAGTCGCCTGGATACAATGTAAGTACCTATAATACCGCAGTTAATACTGGTAAATAATGATGCCAGCAGTGCGTTTGAAAAAAAACTGTAGCCGAGAAGTTCAAAAAATAACTCTGTCATATTCAGGTTTCACTTTTTCATTTCAAAAGACCTGTCCAACAGTCCGCCATCCCTCCTAACAGAGCTTAAATCATAACACTCTTCAGTGCCTGTGAGTTTCCAGTACCGTATGCGGAATATCGCCATGAGTGATGATCTGTATTGGACAGTTATAGGAAGCAAGCTGTTCCTGCGTTATAATGTTTGAGGGATGGTAATGGAGGTTTCTGTTTACGCACGCTATTGTTTTGACATACCAGCAAATGGTTCCCACATCATGGGAAACAACAATAATTGCCATCTCATTGTTCAGGTCTTTGAGTATTTCAAAAAAGTCAGTTTCAAATCTGGTGTCAACAAATGTATTAGGTTCGTCAAGCATAAGCAGTTGCGGAGACGAAACAATTGCCCTGCAAAGGTATACACGCTGCAGCTGGCCTCCTGAAAGCTCTCCGATCGTCTTTTTACGAAGGTGATAAATCCCCAGCCGGTCGAGCAGGTTCTCAGCATGTTTTTTCTGTTTTCCCGAATACCGGCTGAACATCCCCTCTTTGCTCATTAGTCCCGATAGCACCACATCAACAACGGAGATTGGAAATTTGCTATCTGTCTGATTTATCTGGGGCAGGTATCCTATCATATTAGAGGGTCTTTTCAGACTGCCATTTGTAAAACTGACACTTCCCCGGTAAGGCCTTATAAGTCCCAGAATAACCTTCAGCAAGGTAGTCTTCCCTCCTCCGTTGGGGCCTATTATTCCGATAAAATCATTTTCGTTAACAACAATGTTAATATCCTTCAGGATTATCTCTTGGTTATATCCCGCAGAAAGGTCTTTTATTTCGAGTATTTTACCCATAGAACAGATCTTATCCTGCTTTTTATAAAATATTTACGGAACCTGATTTTTGTTTAATACCTCATGAAGCTTTTCTGCGATAAGCTTCATGTTTTCCATCCAGTTTTCTGACAATGGATCAATCTCCACTACATTCCCACCAAGTTCTCTTGTTATTGCAGTCGCGTTATCCCGCTCAAACTCCATCTGGATAAACACATCTCTTATTCCTTCTTCCCTGGCAATATCGACTATTTTTCTCATGTTTGCCGCGGTGGGATTCTTGCCCTCCTGCTCTATTGAAACCTGGTTCAGATCATAATCGCGGGCAAAATATCCCAGTGCAGGATGAAAGATGAGGAATGTCCTGCGTTTTATATCACTTAGTTTTTCAGTGAAACCAGCATGCAGTTCATCCAGCTCCTCTACAAATATATTGTAATTATCCTGATAAACCCTGCTGTTTTCCGGATCAACTTCAATAATTGCATTGACTATGTTATCAAGCTGTATTTTGACTGCAGGTATTGAAAGCCATATATGCGGATCCACTCCCGACAGATGAACATGGTCGCCATGGTCAATAATTTCAGATGCAATAAGGTCAACCCCCTCTGCAGTATTTACAAATTTCAGGCTGCTGTTCTGTCTTTGAAGGTTTCGTATGACGGTATTTTCAAATTCCATGTAGCCTATCCTGAAATAAATAGCCGAATTAGCTACATCCTGCATCTGCCTGGGTGTGGGCTCGTAAGTCTCGGCACTTGCCCCCGGGGGTACCAGAACATTTACTCTGTAATTTTCGCCTGTGATTCTCTCTACCAAATATTTTTGCGGAAGGATGCTTACCATTATTGAAGGTTCGGGATCTTTCTGAGCCGGTCCTGAACAGGATGACTGCATTAAAAAAAACAGTGCTGAAAATATCAGAATGAAATTTATTTTCAAACTCATCGAAGCCATTGGCTTTATTGACCTGCGGCAGATCATATATGCAATTGCATAATCTTTTTTCATAATTTGTCGGATGTAAATTTAATGCTATTATGTCTGTCAGCGACTGATTGTTTGCCTGGGTGAGCAGTTAAAATTAATATTATTTAGAATATTTTAAAATTGCAAAATTACCGGTTTTTTTTGATTTTTCGCCTTAAAAAACAGAATTTAGCCGATCATTAGCAGGCAATTTCCTGTCTTATTAAAAAGAAGGCCACAATGAACAATCCCCGTCTTATTACTATCCTCGGTCCTACCGCATCGGGAAAGACTGCTTTTGCCGCACGATTTGCCTTTATTACAGATGGTGAGATTATCAGTGCTGATTCAAGACAGGTTTACCGTGGCATGGATATTGGAACGGGTAAGGATTATACCGATTATATTGTTGAAGGGAACAGGATACCCGTTCATCTGATTGATATTGTTGATGCCGGATACAAATACAGCCTTTTTGAATTCCAGAAAGATTTTGTGGATGTCTGGAAGGACATCAAAGCCCGGGGCAGACAGCCAATTTTATGCGGAGGTTCTGGTATGTATATAGAATCTGTTCTTGATGGTTACATGCTTGTTAATGTTCCACATGATGATATGCTCAGGAAAGTACTTGAAAACAAGACGCACAAGGAGCTTATTGAATACCTCTCCTCTTTGAGGCAGTTGCATAATGTTTCAGATACATCATCAAGAAAAAGACTGATCAGGGCTATTGAGATTGCAGAACATACAAATAAAAATCTAACCCCTGAATCTTCATTTCCCTTTTTTGACAAAATAATCCTGGGAATTGCTATTGAGAGGGAGAACAGGAGGCGACGGATAACCGAAAGGCTTGATGCCCGTCTTGATGAGGGACTGGTCGATGAAGTGAAGGGTCTGCTGGATAAGGGAATATCGCCGGGTGATCTGATTTTTTACGGACTCGAATATAAATATGTGACTCTATTCCTTTTGGGCAAAATGACCTGCAAAGATATGCGGAGCAAGCTTAACACTGCAATCCATCAATTCTCAAAAAGGCAGATGACCTGGTTCAGGAAGATGGAACGAAATGGTTATAAGATACACTGGATAGATGCAGCTTTGAGTATGGAAGAGAAACTTGACCGGGCCCTTAAAATTACCGGAAAGCAGGCCAGGTAGAAAACATTCAGTTTTTCAACCACTTGTCCAGCCAGCCGAAGAATTCTCTGTGCCAGAGTATACCGTTCTGGGGCTGAAGAACCCAATGGCCCTCATTCGGGAAATGAAGATACCTCGCAGGTATTCCTCTCAGCCTTGCAATATTGAATGCCTGCATACCTTCTGCATAGGGTACCCTGAAATCATTTTCACCTGTTATGACCATTATCGGCGTATCCCAGTTGTGCACATACCTGTGAGGGGAGAAGCTTTCATAGCTTAACGGAACGGGCTCATCCCAGTATGGTCCGCCAAGATCATGATTTATAAAAAAGGTCTCCTCGGTTGCGCCGTACATACTTTCCAGATTAAATACACCGTTGTGGGAGATAAATGCCTTAAATCGACCCTGATGTGTTCCCGCAAGCTGGAATACTGAATACCCGCCAAAGCTGGCGCCAACCGCCCCTAACCTGGATTCATCAATATACGGTTCTTTTTTCAGATCGTCTATGGCATACAGGTAATCCCGCATGGCCTGACCTCCCCAGTCGCCCGATATCTGCCTGTTCCACTCCTGTCCGAAGGTAGGGAGGCCCCTTCTGTTTGGAGCAACTACTATATAATTATTTGCAGCCATTATCTGGAAGTTCCACCTGTAGGAGAAGAACTGGCTCACTGCACTCTGGGGCCCGCCCTGGCAATACAACAGGGCAGGATACTGCCTGTTGGAATCAAAACCCGGCGGGTAAATTACCCAGACCAGCATATCTTTACCGTCAGATGTCCTAACCCACCTTTCGGTGACCTCTCCCATCTCAATATTGTCATAAATATGCCGGTTGACAGAGGTAAGCTGTGATTCCCGTCCTGTAACCGGTTCTATTAAAAAGATCTCCGTTGCCATCGACATCGACATCTTCTCAGCTATCAGCGTATTCCCGCTTATGTCAAACGAATTGATGTTGTGTCTGCCATTGGTTATTTGTCTGACTTCCCTGTTTGCAACATTGATGCTGAAGATCTGATAAGTAGCATTTTTCCCGCTTATAAACCATATATGCCGGCTGTCACTGCTCCATGAGAACCCGGATGCATTTTCTTCAAAATTCCTGGTAAGGTATGTTTTAACACCCGTGTTCAGGTTATATATAAAAAGCCTTGCTTTGTCAGATTCATATCCTGGCGTCTCCATACTCTGCCATGCCAGGTAGTCACCATCAGGAGAGAAAACGGGATATTTGTCGTACCCCCGGTTTTCGCTTGTGATATTCCTTGTTTCACCCGTGTCAATGAAGTAAAGGTATATATCTGAATCGGTGCTTTGAGCATATTCTGTCCGGTCCATTTTTTTACTTGTATAAGCAATTATTTTTCCATCACCGCTCCATGAAATTTCGGCAGAGCTGTAAAAAGGGGCCAGGGGCGAATCATATCTTTCTCCTTCCATGATGTCTGTCGGTTCACCAAGATTACCATCGTTATACGAAGCATAAAAGACATGACTGTAGGAATAATTGTGCCAGGATGACCAGTGCTTATACATCAGTTCTTCCTCAATTCTAACATCAATCATCGGAAGATCAGGGTATTTCTCTTCAGGAGTCATGTCAAGCTTAACCTGTTTGGTAAACAAGATATTGTCGCCGGCAGGTGAATATTCAAAACTGTTTATACCGTCTTCTATATCAGAAACCTTTCGTTTTCCGGTGCCGTCAGGATTAACTTCCCATAACTGTACCTCACCGCTTTCTGAACTAAGGTAGCCAATTTTTTCTCCGTCCGGATGCCACCTCGCATTGAAGTTTCTTCCTTCGAATGTGGTCAGCGAAGTTGCTTCCCTTGTTTCAATATCCACAATACAGATGTCAGTTTTACTTTTGTTGGTCTTATAGTCGTATCTGGACAAAGAGTAGACTGCCCTGGTGCCGTCAGGCGACAACCTGGCATCAGAAACCCGGCCAAATTTCCAGAGAATTTCCGGTGTGAGTCTGCCACCTGCAATCTCTTCAGGAGTAAGCTCACCTGAAAAGTCAGGCGTTGGCTCATCAGTTGTCTCTTTGCATGCACCCAGAAGCAGCATAGAGATAATTACCGGGTATAGAATAATCCTTTTAACCATAGTTTTCTAATTATCAATTATTAATGGATGATGTCAGATAGTAGTATGTTTTTAAGAAATTTTCTGTTCAAAGGATTTTGGTTATAATTCATCCGAATATATATACATCATGTCCCTTTCTTCTTCTTAAGCCTTTTTAGGCTGAGATATAGCTTCCCTTATTTTCAGGTTCAGCTCATCCAGAAGCTCCGGGTTGTCTGATAACAGTTGTTTCACTGCATCACGGCCCTGGCCCAGTTTAGTTTCGCCATAGCTGAACCATGACCCGCTTTTCTTTATAATATTCATATCGACACCAAGGTCTATTATCTCTCCTGTTCGCGAGATACCCTCTCCGTACATAATATCGAATTCAGCTTTCCGAAAGGGGGGCGCGATTTTATTCTTTACTATTTTCACCCTGGTCCTGTTGCCCATAACCTCTTCACCCTCTTTTATCTGGCTTATGCGCCTGATATCTATCCTGACCGAAGCGTAGAATTTAAGAGCATTACCTCCGGTGGTAGTTTCAGGGTTTCCGAACATAACTCCTATCTTCTCTCTTAGCTGGTTTATGAATATACAGCATGTTTTTGTCTTGCTTATGTTTGCTGTTAGTTTCCTGAGTGCCTGTGACATAAGTCTTGCCTGCAGCCCCATCTTTGAATCGCCCATCTCACCTTCAATCTCCGATTTTGGAGTAAGCGCTGCAACCGAGTCGATTACCACTATATCAATCGCCCCCGAACGAATAAGGTGGTCTGTTATCTCAAGTGCCTGCTCGCCGTTGTCGGGTTGTGAAATAAGCAGATTTTCGATATCAATACCCAGCTTTTCCGCATAGAAGCGGTCGAATGCGTGCTCTGCATCTATAAATGCTGCAATACCCCCAGCCTTCTGGGCTTCAGCTATTGCATGGATGGCGAGTGTTGTTTTTCCCGATGATTCAGGGCCGTATATCTCAACTACCCTCCCTCGCGGGAATCCACCTACACCAATGGCGAGATCAAGTGCAATTGATCCTGATGGTATAGATGCCACATCTACGATAGCCGCATCTCCCATCTTCATTATTGCCCCTTTGCCATACTCCTTGTCAATTTTATCGAGAGTTAATTGTAAAGCTTTCAATTTTTCCTGGTTGACATTCTGTGTCTTTGTCTCTTTTTTGTCGGTTTTAGATTTTTCCATTGAATTAATTGGTTAATTGTATAATGCCATTATCTGTTCTGCGTGGTTTTTTGTGTCCACCTTGGGTATTATATGTTCGATCATTCCATTTTCAGATATAATGAAGGTAGTCCTTATAACGCCTTCGGAGGTTTTGCCATACATTTTTTTCTCACCCCAGGCACCGTATTCATTCAGTAACTTCTTTTCCGTATCTGCAACCAGGTGGAAGGGCAGGTCATGTTTACTGCTGAAATTCTGATGTGATTTTTCGGTGTCAGGGCTAACCCCCACAACCACAAATCCCGAAGCAAGCAGTTTGTCGTAACCGTCTCTGAGACTGCATGCTTCAGCAGTGCAACCGGGTGTATTATCTCTGGGGTA
>SKND01000217.1 GCA_007120695.1 Bacteroidales bacterium
AACCGTGGTACAAGAACCCCCCGGGGCCGGGACTGGAGAAAAAGTATATACGGACAGATAGGTATTTTGGCCAGTCATGACCAGGCAAATTCGGCAAAAAGAATTTTTGAAATGTTTCCTTTTATTGATCGTGATCGGGTAGGAATGTGGGGATGGAGTGGCGGAGGACAGATGACCCTTAACTGCATGTTCCGCTACCCTGATATTTATAAAGTCGGTATTGCCCTGGCATTTGTATCTCACCAGAAACTATACAATACCGTATATCAGGAAAGATATATGGGATTGCCCCAGGGTAACCCTGATGGATACAAATATGGTTCACCTATTACACATGCCGCCGGACTTGAGGGAGAAGTGTTTCTCATTCACGGGACTGCCGATGATAATGTGCACTATCAGAGTTTAGAAATGCTGGTTGACGAACTTATAAAACACGGTAAAATGTTTGACATGCTTGCATATCCAATGAGAGCGCATGGTATACGTGAACGGGAAAACACTACCTATCACCTTCGTAAATCTAAGTACCGGTTCTGGAAAAGTAAACTTCCGCCCGGACCAAAATAGAATCTGTAATGTCAACTTTACCGGCTTATGCAATCCAAAGGAAAAAGCCTGTATATTATAAAATAATGACTGACAAATTAACAAACAAAAAAACACTGGTTATTTTATTAAATGTAGTTTTGTTCACGAAATGCGGTGATACTGCGACAGAGGACAAAACTAACGACTATGACCCTCTAAACGTACTTTTCATAACGGCCGATGATATGAACTATAATTCAATTGGTTGTTATGGCAGTGACGTTGAAAATATTTCACCTAATCTTGACCGGCTTGCCGGGCAAGGTATGATGTTCACCAATGCATATGTGAATATTGCTGTCTGCCAGCCGGTACGCCAGTCAATGATGACGGGAAGGTACCCGCACAACAATGGTGCTCTCGGATTTGATCCTATAGATATGGATGTCCCCACCCTGCAGGAACAACTAAACAGGGTTGGTTACCTGAATGGCATTATGGGTAAGGAGAGACACTATCAGCCAACGGAGAAGTACTGCTGGGATTATTACGTTACAGAGCGTGATCTTGCCTCAGGTTTGGGTATTGGCAGGTGCCCTGACTTGTATTACGAGTTCGCACTTGAATTTTTTAATCGGGCTGCCAGTCAGAACAGGCCATTCTTTTTGAGTGCCAATGCCCATGATCCGCACAGGCCTTTTGCCGGAAGCGAGCAGGAGATGAGAGCATGGGGTGAAGACCTTCCTGTTTTCAGGAGAGAAATTCTTCCTGAAGAAGTAACTGTTCCCGGTTTTCTTCCCGACCTGCCTGAAATCAGGCTGGAAATAGCAGAATACTATACATCTGTATACCGTATGGATGAAGTTGTTGGCGCAGTTTTGCAGGCGCTCGATGATTCCGGACTGAGTGATAATACCATTGTGATGTTCATCAGTGATCATGGGATGCCTCTTCCTTTTGCAAAGTCCAATGTTTATCTCAACAGCAATAAAACACCCTGGATCGTAAGATGGCCCGGTAAAATTGAAGAGGGTAGCGTTGATACTACTCATTTTATTTCGACTATCGATTTTATGCCAACGATCCTTCATGCATTGCGCCTGCCTCTTGTTCCGGATATGGATGGAAGATCTTTCCTGCCGTTGCTGGAGGGGAAAAGTCAGAATAACAGGGATATGGTTTTTACGCAGTTTCACGAGATTTTTGCCAGGATTGACTATTCCATGCGAAGCATACAGGAGGAGAGGTATGGATATATTGTAAATTTCTGGAGCGACGGAGAACATGAGATACGGGGTGATGCCGCAAGCGGACGGACATTCAGGGCTATGAGGGAAGCTGCTCCTTATGATGAGCAAGTTGCAGAACGCCTGGATATGTATGTATACAGGGTTCCTGAGGAATTATACAATTACCGGTCTGACCCTGATGGTCTTGTTAACCTGATTGACGATCCGGCTCACACTGAGGAGAAGGAAAGATTGAAAAATCTGCTTTATCAGCAGATGAGCAGAACCGGAGACCCCTTAGCTGATGAGTTTGAGGAGAGATTTTTGGTTAACTGACCAAATATGAATCTTACCATTTGATAATTTATTTTACCTGAGTTTTATACTTATTAATCAGGAACAATTATGATGCAATTTGATAGAAACCAAACCGTTTAAAAACAAATATTATGAATTACTATTTATCAAAAACTGTTGCACTACTGACCCTCGGAGCCGGGATTGCATCCGGGTGTAATGACAAAACAGAAGAACAGCAACCCAATATTCTTTTTATCATGACCGATGACCATACCCAGCAGGCATTGCACGCTTACGGGAAAGGTATGCTTGATTCGGTACTTTTTCCCAATATGGATCGCCTTGCACGGGAAGGTGCCATTTTCATGCAGAGTTTCGTCACTAATTCTATCTGTGCTCCAAGCCGTGCTGTTATGCTTACGGGCAAATACAGTCATATGAACGGCAAGGTTGACAATTCGAATCCATTTGACTGGAATCAGCAAACTTATCCTAAATTGCTGCAGCAAGCGGGTTATCAGACGGCACTGATCGGGAAGATACATCTTGCCGGTGCCCCACAGGGATACGACTACTCTATGACATTGCCCGGGCAGGGTAGTTATTACAATCCTGAATTTATTAAGAATGGAGAAGAAAGATTGCAGTTTGAAGGTCACTGTGAATGGATAATTCCAGGTTTTGTGATAGACTGGCTCGATAATGATTGGGACAGGAGCAAGCCTTTTGCCGTAAATTATCACACCAAGGCGCCTCACCGTTGCTGGATGCCTGATATTGAATACCTTGATTATTTAGAAGACCATGTGTTTGATTTTCCCGAAAACTTTTTTGATGACTACCACGGCAGGGGTACAGCAGCCCGGGAGTGGGAGATGTATGACCTCCATGAAGATCCCAATGAGATGCGGAGCGTTTACGATGATCCGGCCTATGCGGAAGTCCAGGCTATGATGCATAAAAGGCTTGAAGAAATACGTGAAGATTATGGTGATTCAGACGAACTGACTCAGGATATTTTAGATATTCATTTGGAAAGACAGCGTAATTAATATATAAACCCAGCAATGGATAGATTATGAGGAATATAAGTGTTATCATAATATAAAATTAAAGAATATGAGATTTTTGAGAAGGATACATATAGTTATGGCATTTGCATTAGTGTACATGTCATTTATTGGTTGTGAAAGAGAACCGGAAACCATTAGTCTTTTCAACGGCCGGGACCTCACAGGCTGGCATATGGATGTACCGGCAATGGACGACGATCCTGAATTACCCGATCCTTTTATTGTGCGAGATAGTTTATTGGTGACCCTGGGCCGACCTCTCGGGCACCTGATTACCGATGCGGTATATCAGGACTACCGGCTCGAACTGGAATACCGTTTTCCCGGAGAACCCGGCAATTGCGGAGTTTTGGTTCATTCTTCAACTCCCCGGGTACTGTATGATATGTTTCCCGCGTCTATTGAAGTTCAAATGTTACACCGTAATGCAGGCGACTTCTGGGTCATTGGAGAGGATATTGAAGTACCCGATATGGAAGCCCGTCGCGGGCCTAAAGAAGAGTGGGGTGTTACCGAAGGGGACAGACGCCGCATTACTAACCTGACCGATGACTCTGAAAATCCGGTGGGAGAATGGAATACAATGGTGATAGAGTGCCTTGAGGATGAGGTGAAGGTATGGGTTAATGACGATCTGGTTAACTACGGATTTAATGCCACTGTGACTAAGGGTCAGATTGCCCTTCAGGCTGAAGGGTCTGAGGTCGAATTCAGAAACCTTTTGCTTACACCTATAACCCAACTTAGTGAATAACAAGTTAATAATTAAGACAATGTTTGCTCAAAAAACTTACATCGAAAGAAGAAGAGTATTAAAGGAAAAGTTGGGCAAAGGGTTGATTCTGTTCTTTGGTAACGAAGAGTCACCAATGAATTATCCTGACAATCCTTATCATTTCAGGCAGGACAGCACTTTTCTCTATTATTTTGGTATTCAGCGTCCCGGTTTGGTTGCTATCCTGGATATTGAAAACGACAGTGAAATTATTTTCGGGGATGAATATTCTGTCGAAGATTATGTTTGGATGGGGCCGCAACCAACCATTGCTGTAAAGGCAGAAAAATGTGGTATTGAAAATGTGCTCCCTGCAGCTAAACTTGCATCCATCCTGGAAGAAGCAATAAAGAAGAGGCGGCAAATTCATTTCTTGCCCTTGTATCGTCCCGAAAACAAAATTAAATTGCAGGAGTTGACAGGTATTTCTCCCGGCGAACTATCTGCCAGATTTTCGGTTGATCTGGTAAGGGCAGTGGTTAACCAGCGTGAGTTTAAAACCGAAGAAGAGATAGCAGAACTAAATCAGGCTGTGGATATTTCTGTAGATATGCATATTGCAGCCATGAAATATGCAAAGCATGGGATGACGGAGGCACAAGTAACCGCTGAAATCCATAAAATTGCCATAGCATCCGGAGGAAATATCTCATTTCCCATAATTGCCACCATAAACGGGCAGACTCTTCATAATCATTACCATGGAAATGTAATTAAGGAAGGCGACCTGTTTTTAATTGATGCCGGGTTTGAAAACAAGATGTCATATGCCGGGGACCTCTCAAGTACCATCCCGGTGAGCGAAAAGTTTACTTCCGAACAAAAAGAGATTTACAACTTGACTCTTGATGCCCACCAGTCCGCCATTGATGCTCTTGGGGTGGGAATTCCTTTCAGGAATGCCCACTTTGCAGCATGTAGAACCATTTTTGAAGGATTGAAGGCAATGGGATTCACAAAAGGAAATACTAATGAGGCGTATGATGCAGGTGCCCATGCCCTGTTTTTCCCCTGTGGTACCGGTCACATGATGGGACTGGATGTCCATGACATGGAAGACCTTGGTGAAGTATGGGTGGGTTACGATGGCCAGCCAAAAAGTACGCAATTCGGTTTGAAATCATTGAGATTATCAAAACCATTACAGCCAGGGCATGTATTCACCATTGAGCCGGGAATCTATTTTATTCCTGAATTAATTGATTTGTGGCGTTCACAGAAAAAATTTAATGAATTTATCAACTGGGACAAGGTAAACAGTTATCGTAATTTCGGTGGAATCAGAAATGAGGAGGATTTTGTGATGACAGTAAATGGTGCCCGTTTATTGGGTAAAAATAAGCCCAAAACTATTCAGGAGGTTGAAGCTATACGTTCTGAAGCCTGGTAATTGCAGCTGTAAAATATTGTTAAATAGACTGATAACCATACTTTATACACATGAACCGTTCATTAAACCTTTATCAAAAACCTTTCACTATGTATGCGCTATTATTCACCACCTCTGCGGTTATAAATATAACCAGGAAAATTTTATTTTCTGCAGCGCTGGTTTTGATCTGTTCCTGCCTGTCTGCGCAGCTTACGAGAGACGATTACCGGCGTGCCGATTCAACACAGCAATTCAGCAACCTGGTTTACCATGCCGGTGTATCTGCCAGTTGGATAGGTGATACATACAAGTTCTGGTATGAGGTGAAGACCAGGAACGGCACCGAATATTTTATTGTTGATGCAACTGCTGGTGAGAAAAGGGAAGCGTTTGATCAGCAGAAGCTTTGCGACCTCCTTAACAGCGAGTCGCCGAAATCCTACAAGCCCTACCGGCTCCCGCTCCGGTCTGTTACCTTTGATGATGATATCAAAAAAATGGAGTTTGTTGCCGATTCGGTTAAATGGAAACTTGACCTTGAAAGTTATGATCTGCAATTGGTGGAGAGGCTGCAGCCTGACACCCGCGAGCGGAGATACTGGGGAGAGAGTGACGATGAAATGGGGAGGGATCCCGTAATATCTCCCGATAGTGTATGGGTTGCCTTTATAAGGAATTACAATGTACATATCAGAAACCGGGACGACGAAGAGACTTATCAGTTGTCTTTTGACGGGTCAGAGGGTGAGTATTACTCCACCTACCTGCAATGGTCGCCCGATTCGAGGAATCTTGCAGTTAACAAAATCCGGCCACATACAAAAAAGT
>SKND01000241.1 GCA_007120695.1 Bacteroidales bacterium
GATTCTCTCAGAAAATTTCCTGAGCTTTCAAAACCTCTGTCAATTGCTGAGGCATTCAAATTTGCCAGGCAATCGTTTTTTAATGGTGATCCGGAGCATTACAGGCTTCCTGGCAGCACTGAACGAAATTTCATTCTGGCCTATCTGGCCGACCTTACCGGAGAGAATGACATTGCTGCCTCCTTTATAGATGGGGAAAGCAGGATTACACGTGTTAGTTACAAGGTTGCCGATATCGGTACCGAAAGAACCGGAAGACTGCTGGAAGACATCCGAAAGGAAATAGATAGCATATTCCCGTCAGACAGGTACGATGTAGTAATAACCGGAACAAGTATTCTCTCGTTCAGGGGAAATACATACCTGATAAGGAGTTTGTTCACCAGTTTGTTTATAGCCGTTTTCATTATTTCCGTTTTTATGGCGTGGATGTTCTCATCGGCAAGGATGATGGTGATATCACTTATTCCAAACCTGGTACCACTTTTGATAACCGCTGCTTTCATGGGTTATTTCGGGATACCTTTAAAACCCTCGACCATATTGGTATTCAGCATTGCTTTCGGGATATCTGTCGATAATACAATACATTTCCTGGCTAAATACCGGCAGGAACTCAAAACAACCGGTCTGAACATTAAAAAATCGGTAATTAATGCCATGAGGGAAGCAGGAGTAAGCATGTTCTACACTGCCATTGTTTTGTTTTTCGGTTTCGGCATATTTGCCCTTTCAGGATTCGGAGGTACAAAAGCGCTAGGTATTCTTGTTTCATTTACATTGCTTATTGCGGTTACATCAAATTTAATTTTACTACCTTCGATGTTGTTAAGCCTTGAAAGAATAATAATTAAAAGAAATTTTGAAGAACCCCTGATGCAGTTATATAATGACCAGGAGGAGAATCATCTTCATGGTGATGAAAGTGAAACCGGTTCTCAGCATAAAATTAAAGTTTAAAAAAAGAGTAGCAATGCATAGCCTTGAAAAACTTCGCTGGATAATAGACCGGGAGATTGAAAAAATGGATTTTGCCGGCCGTCAGCCGGCAGAACTTTATAGTCCGGTTGAGTATATCCTTTCTAACGGGGGGAAGAGGTTGAGACCAGTTCTGGCATTGATGTCCTGCAGGCTTTTCACCCATGATCTTACAGAATGTGTTAAACCGGCAGCAGCAATCGAGCTGTTTCATAATTTCACTCTCCTGCATGATGATATAATGGACCAGGCCGACATGAGACGGGGTAAACCGGCTGTCCATAAAAAATGGAATGAAAATACGGCAATACTTTCAGGCGATGCAATGGTGGTCCTCTCCTTTAATCTGATCTCTTCTGCAAAACCTGAAATTCTGCCAGGTTTATTGTCGGTGTTCAACACTACCGCCCTTGAAGTATGTGAAGGTCAGCAGATGGATATGAATTTTGAAACCAATCCAAACGTCAAAGAGAATGAGTACCTCGAAATGATAAAGCTTAAAACATCAGTGCTGATTGCGGCGGCAATGAAGATTGGAGCAATATCAGCACGAGCGAATGATAGAGACTGTGAACTGATGTATGAGTCAGGGTTGAATCTCGGACTGGCTTTTCAGTTGCAGGATGATATTCTAGACCTTTACGGGAAACAGGAGGATTTTGGCAAAATACGTGGCGGAGACATTCTAATGAATAAAAAAACCATTCTTCTCATTAAGGCTCTGGAACTGGCAGATCAGACTACTGCAGTATCCATCCGCCGGCTGATGAATGAAGAACAGGATCCCGGCATGAAGGTGGGTGAAATGAAAAAAATCCTTGACAGGCTGGAAATCAATTTAATTGCATGGAAGATGGCCGAAGGCTATTTCAATAAAGCCATCAGAAAGCTTTATGAGACAAACAGTGATAAAGCGCAAAAAAATGAATTCGCAGATTTTATCCATTCTGTGATGAACAGAAAATCATGAGCAGAAAGATTGGTTATTGGGGGAGTTTATATTTGCATTTTAACTGTAACCAATTGCTGAGGGAGTCCGTATAGTTTAATTTGGATATTTACCATAAGTTCACCATTTCAATTTACTTCTTGTCAGATAAAATAATTTTATATCATGCCCGATAACTCCGGAGAAATAATACAGGTCATAGGCCCTGTGGTTGATATCAGTTTTAATGTAAAAGGTTCAAAACTTCCCAACATACATGATGCACTGGAAATTCATCATGATGACGGACAGGTACTGATAGTGGAATGCCATCAACATATTGGAGAAAACACTGTCAGGGCAATTGCCATGGATTCAACCGATGGATTGCGGCGTGGCATAAAAGTTAAAAACCTCGGCAGACCAATCAGCATGCCGGTAGGCGATCAGATAAGAGGAAGGCTGCTTAATGTTATTGGTGCGCCAATTGACGGGATGAAGGAAGTCGACCAGAAAGGAGGTTATCCCGTTCACCGAAAACCACCTGCATTTGAGGATTTGTCTACCGAAACGGAGGTTCTCCATACAGGAATAAAAGTGATTGATCTGCTCGAGCCTTATTCGAAGGGTGGGAAGATAGGACTGTTTGGAGGTGCAGGAGTTGGCAAGACCGTCATTATAATGGAACTGATCAATAATATCGCTAAAAAATATTCAGGAATGTCGGTGTTTGCGGGTGTTGGCGAACGCACAAGAGAGGGAAACGACCTGCTAAGAGAGATGATAGAGTCAGGTGTAATAAAATATGGGGATGAGTTCATAAAAAGTATGGAAGAAGGCAGCTGGGACCTGAGCAAGGTTGATATGAATGAACTTCCAAAATCACAGGCAACACTCGTTTTCGGACAAATGAATGAACCTCCCGGTGCCCGTGCCACAGTTGCACTGTCCGGACTGTCTGTGGCTGAATCATTCAGGGATGGCGATGACTCTGGTGGCGGACGCGATATACTTTTTTTCGTAGACAATATTTTCAGGTTCACCCAGGCAGGTTCAGAAGTCTCGGCGCTGCTTGGCCGGATGCCTTCGGCAGTTGGTTACCAGCCAACACTCGCAACTGAAATGGGTATGATGCAGGAGAGGATTACATCGACAAAAAGAGGCTCCATTACTTCTGTTCAGGCTATCTACGTGCCTGCCGATGACCTGACTGACCCCGCTCCTGCAACTACTTTTGCCCACCTGGATGCAACAACGGTACTAAGCAGAAAGATATCCGAACTTGGAATTTATCCGGCTGTAGATCCACTGGATTCAACTTCCCGGATACTTACACCTGAAATTGTAGGAGAAGAACATTACAGGACTGCACAGAGAGTCAAAGAGCTTCTGCAGAGATATAAAGAGTTGCAGGATATTATAGCAATCCTTGGGATGGATGAGCTCTCTGAGGAGGACAAACTGGTAGTGCACAGAGCAAGGAGAATTCAACGATTTCTTTCCCAGCCATTTCATGTGGCCGAACAGTTTACGGGGCTGGCAGGTGTGCTCGTCTCCATAGAAGATAATATTAAGGGATTTAACATGATCATGGAAGGAAGAGTTGATGAGTATCCCGAGGCTGCATTCAATATGGTAGGAACCATTGAAGATGCCATAGAAAAAGGTAACAGGTTACTTGCTGAATCAAAAAAATAAACTGATCCGGTTATGCATCTTGAAATTCTGACACCTGATAAAACGGTATTCTCCGGAAATATTAAATCACTTACGGTACCCGGAACAAAAGGACCTTTTACTATACTGATAAACCATGCCCCCATCATATCAACACTTGACAAAGGTCTGTTGAGCCTGTTAACTGACACAGGATTAGAAGTGATTTATGAAATTGGCGAAGGTATGATCGAGGCTAACCAGAACAAAATCATGGTACTTGCCGAAAAAATCAGACCTGCTGAGTTGTGAGACTTAGCGAACGACATAAAAATGATCCGTTCCATATGCCGGTCAAATTCCTGATAATAAGGTTCAGTTCAATTGGTGATATTGTCCTTACAACCCCGGTAATCAGAACTCTTAAGCAACAGGTTGCCGGAGCAGAAATCCATTTCCTCGCTAAAAAGCAATTTATCCCTGTAATAGCAGGCAATCCCTATATTGACAAGATTCATGAATTTGAGGGGGTTGCACCTACAACAGTCAATCTCCGAAAGGAGGGTTTCCATTACATCATTGACCTTCACAATAACCTGCGTTCGGCAATATTCAAATCACGGCTCCAGGCTATTCCCTTTTCTTTCAGAAAGCTCAACATTGAAAAATGGCTCCTTGTGAATTTTCATAAAAATTTACTGCCGGATACCCATATTGTAGATCGTTACCTGGAAACCCTGAAGGTTTTTGATGTCGAATTTGATGGCCGCGGACTCGATTATTTTATCCCTGCCGGAGATGAAATCAATACCTCTGAATTACCAAAGCCTTTTTGCGATGAATATGTTCTATTTGCAATTGGTGCAAATCATGCAACAAAAAGGCTGCCGGTGGATATGATAATTGCACTTTGCAGGGAGTTAAAGCTGCCTGTAATACTATCAGGCGGACCGGAAGATTCGGCAACCGCAAAGGAGGTGGCCGATGCATGCGGAAACCTGGTATTAAACAGTTGCGGCAAATTCAATATCAACCAGTCGGCCTCACTTGTCAGGCAAGCTGACCTGGTTATAACACACGATACCGGATTGATGCATATAGCTGCAGCATTCAAAAAGAAGATCATATCAGTATGGGGAAATACCATTCCGGAGTTTGGTATGTCACCATATATGCCACATCCTGATTCGGCAGTATTTGAAATCGGGGGATTAACCTGCAGGCCCTGTTCAAAGCTGGGATACAAAAAGTGTCCGAAGCGCCATTTCAGATGCATGAAAGACCATAATGTAAAGGAGATAGCCGACTATGCCTGCAAGCTTTACATAAGGGGATAGAATCTAAAATATATCCAGGTTGACCCCGAAGGAGAAGAGGAAAGATGTCTTCCCCCTTTCGGGGATATGGGCAAAGCCGCCGCTCATATTGAAAGGGAAGATAATCCGCAACAGATGAAAATTGGCTGTCAATGTGCCACCCATTGAAAAAAGGCCCTCCTCCTCCCACTCCCTTCTGTTGGTTTGAGGGTCGGCAACCCTCAGCCGGTTTACCCCGAAGTCGGTAAACACCCGGGCATGCATGCGTTTGAGATAGAGAATACCGGGAATGGAAAGGTCGGGATAGGCTACAGGAAATGAGTAAGTGCTCTGAAAGACCTGCAGGCGTTCGCTGGTTTCGCGGTCATACCCGCGGGGAAAACTGACAAGACTGGAATAGTAGTATTTAACGGGATCCTGTCTCTGCAGAGCTGCATCAAACCGGAGACTGTGATGGGGGAACAGGCCGGGTGCATAGAGGGTAAGTTCCACTGCATTTATCACTCCCAGGTTCTCCGATTCAAAGGGCGCGCTCCGGCGTCGCCACCTGAAAACCTGTCCCCACCGGGGCGCAAGATGGCGGTGGCTCATCCTCTGGAAGCGGTAGGCTAGCAGTCCCTGCTCAATAATTGTCATGCCTCTTTTATATGTGTCATCACTGTCGTAGTGATAGAGGGAGTTATTGTGACTTATACGGAAACGGGGCTCCAGCCGGGCAACCCAACGCCCGTCGGAGAGGTTCAGCGGCAGGTAGACAAGACCCCTCAGATTAAGCAGGCCGTAGTTTCCGTTATCCACCGGTCCGAGAGTGTCACGGCCCTGAAACACCACAGGCTTGTCACCGTAATCAAACCCGGCTTCCATTACAGGATACCACCCTTTCCATATAAAGCTGCCATGGGCGACATGCCTGCCTTCCCTCAGCGAATAGCCCAGCAGGGTATTTGCAGTGTTGAGCAGGTTCTGTGAAAGCAGTGTTACCCCGGGATATACAGGCTGCTGTTCAATGTTTAATTCGCCGTAATCATAATAAAAGGGAGCCCGGCTGTGGAACCTGAAAAGATTCAACCCCTTTCTGTAAGGTTGAGCCTGCAACTGTGTGGTGTCATATGTCCATTCGCCCATAATCCCCTTTTCTTGTAAGACGAGCGATTCTACCGGCTTTTCGCGGTAAACTGACCGGCCATTGTAAGGCCGTATCAAATCATTGTCAAA
>SKND01000143.1 GCA_007120695.1 Bacteroidales bacterium
AATTTTTTAATCTGAAATTACACACAGACAGATGAAAAAATTTCATGGGAAAGCGCAGCGGTTCCGACTGTAAGCATAAATTTTGGATATTTTTTATTACAAAATTTATGCTTTTTTACAGAAGAAATGTACATGAAATTTTTTAATCTGAATTTTTCATCAGACAAATTTAGCAAAATGTAAAGCTGGTTACATGAAAAATCGACGCAGTCAAATTACACATATCTCAGGATTCTCCGATCAATCCCCGTCCTCTCTTGATAATCCGGTTTTCCTGCCTGAGTTGCTGTATTATATTGTCCAGTATCCCGTTTATAAAATTGCTGCTCTTCTCGGTACTGTAAAATTTGGCAATCTCGATATATTCATTAAAAGTGACCCGTGTGGGAATTGAATCATTTTCAAGTATTTCGGCAATGGCAAGCTCCATTATCAGAATATCCATGAAGGCTATTCTTTCCACATCCCAGTTACGGGTGTGATGGTCGATTAGCTTTTCATATTCACTGTGATGCAACACAATATTCCTGAAGAGCTTTTTAACAAACTCCCTGTCATCTTCATCCTTAAAAAGTGAAAAAACCGGAACCGGCTGTCCGCCTGGACCTGAGTATTTTTTCAGACTTTTTTCAGTCATGCGGACTGCAAATTCAAGGTCATCATTCCAGTATATGCTCCTCTCCTCGAGTACCTGATCAAGTGATAACGAGGTTAAAACAAAGTCATCGAGAATTTGTATTGTGAATTTTTTATCCGACCGCCAGGTTTGCTCCGGTTCGTCCATATAATGACGGTAAATATCGCTCTCAATTAGCTGGTTGTATAGCTCCCTTATCAGTTCCGGGTTGTTGACCCATGAAACTTTATATTTTCTTAAGTAATTATTGAGTTGTTCATGTTCAACGAGGTGTCTTATAAGAAGATTGTCGATAAAACGTGTATTGGGATTGAGGTCTTCATGGCGGGGAGACAACTTTGACCGGGCCAGGTCGATCCTCTTCCCTGCGTACCGGGAAATATCAA
Source organism: Bacteroidales bacterium (assembly GCA_007120695.1). GTDB lineage: Bacteria > Bacteroidota > Bacteroidia > Bacteroidales > PUMT01 > PXAP01. The sequence continues at coordinate 1,024 of SKND01000143.1, forward strand.
TCAGGAGCAAATAAAGTGAAAGGTAAAGTTCCCAGGTTTTTTCTATGCTGAAAAACAGTTCTTTCTCCGATTTATCAAGTGACTCCAATCCGGATTTAAAATATGCATAAGCTGCCTGTAAAACCTTTATTCTCAATAACCTTCTGCTTATCATCTTATTTAAAGAGCCTCTGTATCATTACTTAAAGAGGTGCAAAGTAAACACTTTTTACCCAAAGAATCCTGATTTTTTGAATAATTAATCTGAATATTTACAGAAGAAATATACATTAAATTTTTTCTGCGTAAAATTACACACAGACGCATGAAAAAATTTATTGTTAAAGCGCAGCGGTTCCGACTGTAAACCAAAATTTTGTTTATTATATTTTGACAAAATTTTGGCTTTTTTACAGGAGAAATTTGTGTTTGGCTTCCAAAATTATTTTATTTGTTAGAAATAACTTAACAAACTGGACAGTCAGAATTAATGACACACAAGTATTAATTGAAAAAAAGAAGGACGATGGAAGAGAATGACAAAAAAACCGAAGGAGAGAACGGAGGAAGACAGGAAATTTTCTCGCAAACGGTAAGAGCCGGCAAAAGAACCTATTTTTTTGATGTAAAGGCTACCAGAAACAACGACTACTACCTTACCATTACCGAGAGCAAGAAGCGGTTTAACAAGGAAGGCAAACAGTATTTCGAAAAACACAAGGTGTTCCTTTATAAGGAAGATTTTGAAAAGTTCAGCAACGGACTAAGCGAAGTTGTTTCATACATTACTTCTGAACAACCAGCCCAGCCGGATCAGGACGGACTGGGAAATGAACCGGACAAAGAACTGAGCGAAAGCTTTACCAACGTCAGTTTCGACGATCTTGAAAAATAGGATCAGGAGTCTGTTCCGGATTAACTTTTAAGCTTCCCGCAATAATGATGCAGGGAAGCTTTTATGAATTCTGTGATTCAGATATCGTAAACTGAATTTTATGCCTTCTGATGGTGCCAGTGCTTAACCGGGACTTTGTGCCGGAGTCCTGTCAGTGAAAAAGGCTCAGGGGATAGGCATTACTGAATTCGTATATAGTTTCATACATCTCAGGTGAAATACGGCTTACAACCTCCCTGGTTAATTGATCCGGAAGTTCCTTGTAATAAGCTTGTGCTATTCCCCCGGTGATGCTGGCTATACTTCCGCTTTTACAGCTAAGCGACAAAGCAAGCCTTATTGCACTTTCAAAATCCTCACTGTCAAGAAATGCTATTATCGCTTCCGGCACTGATCCCTCACTTGACTGATCATAGAAATAACCCGGCCGGATCTCCTCTATGCTTTTGCTGAGGTTATAACCAAATGTACTCTCAATATAATCACGTATTTCAGTTTTATTTCGTCCGTTCTTAGCAAGAAAAACCGCGGCAGCCGCAGCCTGGGCTCCTTTTATCCCATCCGGGTGATTATGACTCACCTCAGCGCAACTACGCGCTTCATCAAGTACTTCATTCAGGGTCCTGCAAGCGTAACCTATCGGACTAACACGTACAGCTGCTCCATTATTCCAGCTGCTATAAGGTTTCGGATAATCCCGGGAGAGCCACCTGCTGAAGGCAGTGCCATAACCCCTGCCAGGATATGATCTGCCGTAAAACTGAAGGGTTGATGTATATTCTCTTCCGTTAAGCAATGAGTCCATTACTGCGACGGTCAGCACACTATCGCATGTATAATCAGATTTTTTACTTAAGAGCGGAGAACCAGAACTTTCCGGTTTTTCACAGCTATGATTATAGCCGGCCATATCTCCGGCAACAGCACCGATAATCAACTTTCCTTCCATACTTGCCTAAATTCTTGATTTTAACTTTCAGATAACCTGCAAAAGTATTAATTCCATTTAGAAAATGAAGTATCTCAAAGAGGTAAATAAACCTCCCCAGTCCCAGACAAAAGACAATAATGCAATCTTATACCATGGTTAATGACCTGTAACGTGTTATTATAAACCGGGAAGTCCCTCCTCCTCATTATCAAAATTTCCCTCATCTTTCTGTCTTGTCACAAACTGATTTATCTCGTCGTAATTAAGAGTCTTAACATTAGTAACAACAAAATTGGGTCGCAGGAACCCTCCGTACTCATTACATTCGGCAATTGCCTTCTTGAAAACATCTCTTATGGAAACTTTAATTGGGATTACGGCCAGCATAGAACAGAAACTGTTCATAAAATTCACCTCTTCAAGTTCGGCATCATATTTTTTGAGATGAAAATCAATTTCAGTCCTTATAAGCTTTTGCTGTAACTCATCAAAATTCTTATCAAAACTGTTTATCAGTACCACAAAATACCTTAGTTTGGAACCTTTACCGCCAAGTCCTGTTGAAATGAAAACCTGGTTTTCATCAAGCAGCTTACTCTGAAGAAGCATCCTGCTCTCCTGAAAAGCAAGTATGGCCCAGTCCTTTAGTTCCTTATCAGGCTTGTTGAGATATTTCTCTATTACCCGGTATGCCTCAACCTCCTCAAGTGATGCCAGCTGAACAAGCAATTTCTTTTTGTTTACAACCGAATGGTTTTTATCAAACAATTTGTCTTTGACCGACAGAATATTGTCTGAAATAATGTTTTTCTTGAAATTTCTGGAAAATTCAAAATACTCCATCTGAAGATCAATATCAATCTTCTCTTCAAGAATATTGATATTCTCAGGAAAATGCCCGAATAAATCTTCAATCCTTTCAAAAATATTCTCATCATCCATATGCCGGCGTTTTTGTCAACATAAAACGTAATTGCCAGGTAAAGATTATTATCAGGGGTAATTTATTTTCAATTAAGGTTGCACGGTATCCGGAAATATGCAGGCAACAAAGCAATATATCTATCCTTGATCTTTTTCAAGGCTCAGTTATTACATAGTCCGTCTACAAAGTCAGTGTTATTATAGTAAATATAACTATAATGACCATCAAAATACCTATTTATTGGTATTTGAATAGTTTGTAACATAAGTTATTTTTGCCTTCCATTATAACTACCGGCTAAAATAAATATCAACCGGGTATAATAAATACTTCCGGATACAGTGACCCTTGCAGAACTCCAGAACAACCAGAGTGGAATAATAACCAAGGTTAAAGGACGTGGTGCATTCCGCAAACGAATCACAGAGATGGGGTTCGTCAAGGGAAAGACTGTTAAGGTTATCAAGAATGCACCGCTTAAAGACCCCGTGGAATATAATATCATGGGCTATGAGATATCTCTCAGAAGAAGCGAGGCAGCACTTATTGATGTGATATCTCCACAGGATGTTCCCGAAAGGGTTAAGGAAAAATTCAATGGAGTAATCTCCGAAGAGTGGCTAAAAACCAAGGCAGAAAAGAAGGGCAGGCTAATAAATGTTGCAATGGTGGGTAATCCCAATGCGGGAAAAACCACCCTGTTCAATTTTGTGACCCGTTCAAAGGAAAGAGTCGGCAACTATGGTGGAGTTACTGTTGATGCAAAATATGGCAAGTTTGCACTTGACGGGTATAAATTCAAAATAGTTGATCTTCCTGGCACTTATTCACTAACCGCATACTCTCCCGAAGAACTTTTTGTAAGGGATCATATTACAAACCAGATGCCTGATGTGGTGATCAATGTGGTAGATGGTTCCAACCTTGAACGAAACCTCTATCTTACCACACAACTGATAGATATGGATATCAAGGTGGTAATGGCGCTCAATATGTATGACGAATTGCTGGAGTCGGGCGATAACCTTGATTATAATACACTCGGTAAAATAACAGGGATACCTGTTGTTCCCACGATTGGCTCGAAAAATATAGGCATTCAAGATCTGTTCAGAAAGGTCATTGATGTTTATGAAGATGATGACAGGGATCTAAGGCATGTGCATATCAATTACGGTGCTGAGATTGAGGCATCGATACAGGCACTGCAGAAAAAGATAAAACAAAAGGAGAACCTTCATATAACCGATAAGGTATCATCAAGATTTCTCGCAATTAAGCTGCTTGAAAAGGATGAGGAAGTAAACAAAAGAGTATCATGGCTTAATAATGCCCGGGAAGTAACATCTGCCGCAAACGCTGAAATAAAACGCCTGGAAGAGGCCATGACGGAGGACAGCGAAACGCTGGTAACCGATGCAAAATACGGGTTTGTTTCGGGTGCCCTGAGAGAAACACTGAATAAAGGTAAAAATACCAGGCAAAAAAAGTCTGAGCTTATCGACACCATACTGACACACCAGATCATGGGTTTCCCGGTATTCCTGTTGTTTATCTATATAATGTTCCAGGTAACATTTTCTCTTGGGGAATACCCTATGGAATGGATCGAACAGGGTATATCTGCTTCAGGAGCTTTTCTTGATGCCAGGATGAGTGAAGGAAGCCTCAAAGATCTGCTAATCAACGGTATTATTGGTGGTGTAGGTGGGGTTATTGTCTTTTTACCCAACATATTAATCCTGTTCTTCTTCATTTCATTGATGGAAGACACCGGTTATATGGCCCGCGCCGCTTTTATCATGGATAAGCTGATGCATAAGATCGGGTTGCACGGGAAGTCGTTCATTCCACTGATTATGGGGTTTGGATGTAATGTTCCTGCAATCATGGCTACGCGGACAATTGAGAACAGGAACAACAGGCTTCTCACAATACTGATCAACCCGTTTATGTCATGCAGTGCCCGCCTGCCTGTTTACGTTCTGATAATCGGGGCATTCTTCCCTGACCGTCCGGGAGTTGTGCTCTTCAGCATTTACGGTTTCGGTATTTTAATGGCCGTGGCGGTTGCCCTGATATTCAAAAAGACTCTCTTCCGCTCAGGGGACGTTCCTTTTGTAATGGAGCTGCCGCCATACAGGATGCCGACGCTCATTACCACTACCAGACACATGTGGAATAAGGGTTCGCAGTACCTGAAAAAAATGGGGGGTATCATACTTGTCGCCTCAATCATAATCTGGGCTCTCGGATATTTTCCAAGGCATCGTGACGTTATTCAGCATGATGCAGAAGTAATAACTGCAGCAGAGCAAAGATCTTATATTGAGAGGATCGGTTTGTTTATCGAACCCGCTATAGCACCGCTGGGTTTCGACTGGAAAATGGGTGTGGCATTACTTTCAGGTGTTGCAGCAAAAGAGATCGTTGTCAGCACTATGGGGGTTCTTTACCAGGATAGCCCGGAAAGAAGTCTGCCGACAGAATCCCTTGGCGAAAAACTCAGGCAACAGAAATATCCCGACGGCTCCAGGGTATTTACAACGGCCTCGGCAATCTCCTTTTTGGTGTTTATACTTCTATATTTCCCATGTGTTGCAGTGATTGCAGCCATCAAAAATGAATCAGGACACTGGAAATGGGCTGCATTTGCAGTTTTATATACAACCGGACTGGCTTATATCATGTCGTTTATTGTTTACCGAATCGGAATTCTCATCTTTTAACACGTTATCATGACCCAGGATATAATTACATACATCATAATTCTTTATGCAGTGACATACACCCTGATCACCACTGCCAGGTTATTCATCCCCGAAAGGCAAAAAATAAAGTCTCATGGCTGCTCTTCATGTACAGGATGCAACCTGAAGAGACAGGCCAATTGACATGTTCTGTGAGTAACCAAATCATTTTTACCGTATGGACATACTGCTGATTGCCATATCTGTTTTACTGCTGCTTCTGGGAATGGCGGGATGCCTTCTGCCCGTAATACCCGGACCGCCGATCAGCTACCTTGCCCTGCTGATAATCAGTTTTACACGTTTTGCACACTTCAGCACCGATTTTCTTGTAATAATGGCGATAATTGCCGCATTTGTAACCGTAATAGATTTTTTTGTGCCTGTCTGGACGACAAAAAAGTTCGGGGGTTCCGTTTACGGTATGTGGGGAGCCGGAATCGGGATTTTTGCAGGGATTTTTTTTCTGCCGCCACTGGGACTTATTATCGGGCCGCTGGCGGGAGCTATCATAGGCGAACTGATAAAGGGTTCGGATACCGGAAAAGCGATTATCGCCGGACTGGGTTCTTTTGCCGGTTTTCTGCTGGGTGTGGGATTGAAACTGATCGTCTCAATAACTATAACCATCTATTTTGTAAGGGAGGTTTTTGGCGGTGCTTAATCATTTTTGTTTGCCAATGGTGTCATATACGGCCTGCAATATCTCGGTCCTGATATTCAGTGTACTTATCAGGTTATTGTCCCTTGTCGGATGCACCCTGTTGGACAGGAATATATAGAGAAGGTCGTAATCGGGATCCATCCACACAAAGGTCCCGGTAAAACCACTGTGCCCAAAACTATCGGGTGATGCACCTTTGCAGGGATAGGCCCTTTCGGCAGAACGCTCATGGTTGTCAATTACGGGCTTGTCAAAGCCTATCCCCCTGCGGTTATTGTTTTCAGGAAACTGTACCCTGGCAAATTCAGTAATTACTTCTTGCGATAGGTATCTCCTGCCACCATATTCACCACCGTTAAGGTACATCTGCAAAAGTTTGGCAAGATCCCCTGCGGTAGAGAATAATCCTGCATTGCCGCTCACACCTCCGAGTACTGCCGCTGCCTCATCATGCACGAAGCCGCTTACCAGGGTCCTTCTGAAATTGTTATCTACTTCGGTCGGGACTATACGATGATGTGCAAAATGGCTGCGCGGATTATATCTGAGCGTGGAGGCGCCCAGAGGTTTGTAAAAATCATTATATAGTGCTTCTGAATAATCCCTTCCCTTAATATTCTCAATAACCCGGGGAGAGACAATAAAGGGAAGACAGGAGTACCTGTATTCACCATGAGGCAACAGATCGCTGCGGCGGATATCCCTGTAAACCCGTTGATTGAAGTTGTCTCTCAGGTACAGATGGCTGCCTATCTGGGTTGAAAAACCATCAAGCTCTTCATGCCTGTACCAGCGCCTGATATAATTGCCTCTCCTTACAGTCCGCTCCCAGTAGTTGAGATAAGGGGTTATACCGGACTGGTGGGTAAGGAGGTCTATAAGGGTAAGATCCTCTTTGTTGGACCTTCTGAACAGGCGGTTCTGCCAGTCATCCCAGTAATGGCTCAGAGGCAAACCGAGATCAATTGCCTTCTCATCAACGAGTTTCATGTACACAGGAAGGGGGCCGGTAATCTTGGTAACCGAAGCAAGATCATATATATCGCCTTTTTCAACCTTTACCCTCCTGTCATAGGTGTGATATCCATAGGCATTATCAAGGATAACCTTTCCCCCAACGGCAACCAGCACCCTGCACCCGGGAAATGCTTCCGAGTCAAGTCCGGCGTATACTATTGAGTCGGTCCTGCGGTAAAGCACCCGGCTGTCCAGCCCTGCCTCTTCCGGAATAGTGTATTTCAGTCTAAGTCCCCCTGAAGTCTCCATTCCCCATCCTGCAGGAAAGTGATCTCCGGCAGCTTCAGGTAATGTTGCAGAGGTTCCTGTGGCACCGAAAACCAGTTGTGCCGACAGATCCTGGGCAAGGCTGCTTCCATCCGGTGCCGCAACAAGTCCGTCAAGCCTTTCCAGGCCTTTCCAGTCAGTAAGTGCCGGGGATCCGAAAACCACTGCAACAGACTTCTTTTCTTCGAGTTTCCTGATCAGATCATGTGCAAGGTTTAGTTGTTCTTCGTTCGCAGGAATGGCCCCGGCGGCAAAACCTGCAATCACCCTGTCATACTCCTCCAGCCGTTCCAGTCCCTTTGCAACCGACATCCCGGAAAACATATCAATCCTTATTACAGGCATTTCAAGATAATCGGTAACCCTGCCGGCAAATACCTCCGCATCGCCGGTTATAACTAACGCAAAACTTCCCTTCTCAAGTTCTTCAAGGGGGAGAATTCCATCCCTGTTAACAAGTACAGTTAAGGACCCTTCTGTTTCCTTCCTTATCTGAAGTTCTTTCAGATTGCCATTCTCTGCTGCGCCGCGTTCAACAGAGAGTGAACAAGGGGCTGCAGAGCCTGGGAGGTTCATAAAAACAGCAATTAATATAATACCTCTGCAAAAACTTTTTATACAGAACCTTTTAGTCTTCATAATAATTTATTGTGACTGTTTATTAATTTAAATCCCACCGTCTAAAAAAATAGCATTGATACCACACTGAAATAGATCAGCAATCCAGTAATATCGACCATAGTAGTAATTGCGGGACTGGCGGCAACGGCCGGATCTCCACCCAGCTTTTTGACCAGAAGCGGCAGACCGGCACCAATAATTGTAGATGAAATCACCTGGAGACATAATGCTCCGGAAATCGCCAAAGCAATGAACAGAAGATTGTATTCAGGGGGAATCTCTGTTTCCCATGACAGGAACAGGATCTTTCCGAATGCAATGATCCCCAGCACAATGGAGAGAAGAAAGGATATCCGGGCCTCCTTGAAAAGTATATTAACCCAGTTTTTCAATGAGATCTGGCCCAGCGCAAGTGCCCTTATGACCATAGTTGCGGCCTGCGAGCCTGCATTACCTCCCGTATCGGCAATCATTGGCATGTAGAGTGCCAGGATAATCAACGACGACATAGCCTCCTCATAACTATGGATTATCATTCCCGAGATGATCCCGATAATTCCCAGGGAGGAGAGCCAAACGACCCTCTTCCTGAAATGACCTAAAACTCCTGTTTCCACGTAGTTCAGATCTTCGGTCCCCGAAACTATTCCCATGAATTTCTCCAGATCTTCAGTATGCTCGGCACGAATAACGTCAATTGCCTCGTCATGGCGAACAATTCCGGCAAGCTGCCTGTGTGCGTTCAACACAGGAATGGCAACCATGTCATATTTCTCTATCTTCCGGGCAACACTCTCCCTGTCCTCATTCACATCAGCCCACACATAGTCGGTCTGCAGAACATCCTTGACAAGGGTATCCGGCTGTGCCATTATTATATCCTTCAGAGTGATAAACCCCTTCATCTTCATATTCTCATCTACTACATAGATGTAATAGATCATCTTCCTGGAAGGAGCATCATGTCTAATCTTTTCAATAGCCTGAGTTACGGTCATCTCTGCCTGTACCGTGGCGAAATCGGTTATCATGATACTTCCCGCAGTCTCTTCCGGGAATGAACTAAGGAATAACACATCTTCGCGAATCTTTTTATCAAGAAATGGCAGGAGCTCAAGCTGCTGATCCTTGTCAAGATCCTGGTAAAGGTCGGCCCTGATATCGGACGACATATTGGTAAATATCCTTGCAAAAATCCTTCTGTCAATCAGATCAAATAGCTCCAGCAGCAGCTCCATATCCATATTGGACGCTATATAACCCAGGTCTTCGTCAGAGAAGACCGGCAGTAGCTGCAATACCTGTTCATGGGTCAGATTCTGGAGAATATCGGCTATCTCCACTGCCGGCATTTTTTTCAGGATTGCTGCCAGTGCTTCCATCTCATTTGCCTCAGCCAGTCCCCGAACAATCGACTTCCTCTGGTCTGTTATCAGATTTTCCATGATCCTGCTGTTTAATCAGTTAATAATAGTGCCTGAAGAAGTATCAATCCTGCAGAGAACCTGCAGCAGAAGGGTATACTAATCAAAAAGCCCTTCCGAAGAAGGGGCATCCATCAATCCATCCCGGCATGCGGTAGTTACCGATTGATAATTAAAATTGCCCCTTGTTGAGTTTTAGCTCTGAATGACTTATTCCTCGGAAAATGGAAAGCTGCATTATGCCAAGCCTTAATCCGGCAGGGCCTGTTCTACCCATTGGCGTCTGTGGACGTTTTTGGGCAGCAGCCTGTGTTCATTCAGTAGCCTCACCTAACAGGCTAAAACCGAACGCAAAATTATAAAATTACAGTATAAAAAAAAACCTTACCATGAGTGATTATTAAATTTACCAATAAACCGTCTGTTACAATATTTTCAATATGCTTACAGAAGGAATCGCTGCGCTTTAACATTAAATTTTTTCATGTGTATGTGTGTAATTTTACACAGAAAGAATTCAATGTATATTTGGTTTGAATTAAAAAACCTTTAATTTGCGCACTTTTAATGACAAACGGCATTAACAATATTATTTTAATTTTCCTTATCAATGAACAGACTGCAAAAACTGGAACCAGAAATCATCTGGAAATATTTTGAAGATATTTGCGGGGTCCCTCGTCCCTCCAAAAAAGAGGATAAAATAATTAACTTTCTGACTGAATTCTCAAAGAATCACGATCTGGAATGCAAAAAAGATCAGGCTGGAAATATCCTGATAACCAAACCGGCTTCTCGCGGATTTGAGAGAAAGAAGACGGTGGTCCTTCAAAGCCATATGGACATGGTTGGGGAAAAGAACTCTGAAACAGATCACAATTTTGAAACTGATCCTGTAGAACCATTCATTGATGGTGAATGGATCAGGGCTAAAGGAACAACCCTGGGTGCCGATGATGGCATAGGAATGGCAGCTCAGCTCGCAATTCTATCAACAGACTCTGTCACACATGGTAAACTGGAGTGCCTGTTTACTGTTGATGAAGAGACGGGTTTGACAGGAGCTTTTGCACTAAAGCCAGGTTTTTTTGAAGGTAAGATACTTATCAACCTCGATTCAGAGGATGAGGGCGAACTTTTTATAGGATGTGCCGGCGGTATCGACACCCTGGCAACAATGGAGTTCGATACAGAAGATATACCTGCCTCTCATTCAGGGTTTATTGTGAAGGTAGAAGGCCTGACGGGCGGTCATTCAGGAGACGATATTCATAGAGGAAGGGGAAATTCCAACAAGATACTTAACAGGTTTCTATGGAACCTGAACAACAGGTTCGATATGAAACTTGTTAGATTTGACGGTGGTAACCTGCGAAATGCAATACCAAGAGAGGCAGAAGCACTTTTTTCCATACACCGTGATGATACAGGCCCGATGAATGATTATTTTGCCTCATTCAAAGAAATAGTAGCTGCAGAGATGTCAGATGCCGAACCTGGTTTTGTTATTACGCTGGAGAATGCAGAAATTGCAGGTCCCGCAATTGATGAAGATTCTCAGCTGGACCTTCTCTACTCACTGTATGCCTGTCCCAATGGTGTGATCTCCTGGAGCAGAAAAATTAAAGACCTTGTTGAAACGTCCACAAACCTGGCTTCTGTGAAATTTGTCGATAACAGAATTTTGATTACAACAAGTCAGCGCTCCTCATCTGATTCGGCAAAAGCCGATGTAGTATCAATGGTGGAGAGTGTCTTCCGGCTGGCAAATGCCAATGTAAAGAAATCAGGAGGTTATCCTGGCTGGAAACCTGACCAGGATTCAGAGATTCTCCGGATAACCAGGTCGGTTTATAAAAAACTTTTCAATACAGAACCTGTGGTAAGGGCTATCCACGCAGGACTGGAATGTGGTTTGTTTCTTGAGAAATACCCGGATCTGGATATGATATCCATCGGACCGACCATCAAGGGTGCACACTCACCGGATGAGAGGCTGCATATAGAGTCAGTACGAAAATTCTGGGATCTCCTGGCCGGAGTTCTGAAGGATATTCCTGAAAATTAGAAACAGGTAGCAAATCCTGACGATCAGGTATCTGAGAGGCTTGCCGGAGATGAAATTGAGATATTCTGATGTCTATGTGCGCATTAGTGCAAGCATTTAAGAGGCATAGATGATTTGTTCCGGCTCAGAAATGATTTATTCCGGCACAGTTAGTTCATTCGAGCCCGGTGTTAATTCATTCCTGTTCGCTGAACTCCTCTGAACCTACTCCGCAAACCGGGCATCTCCAGCTGTCCGGCAGTTCTTCAAAAGCAGTGCCGGGTTCAATCCCACCCATCATATCACCATTATCAGGGTCATAAAGGTAACCGCAAACCTTACATCTGTATTTTTTCATAATAGTTACTTTCGTTATGTCAGATCAAATATATGTAATGCATACCTCATGAAGCTTTACCTTCAACAGGCTACATCAGAAAGCTAAGCAGTATACCTGCCGCAACTGCCGATCCAATAACTCCCGACACATTTGGTGCCATGGCGTGCATCAGAAGATGATTTGTCGGGTCATAACGAAGACCCTCATGCTGCACAACTCTTGCACTGTCAGGCACCGCCGAAACTCCTGCTGCTCCGATCAGGGGATTGATCTTATCTTCATTACTGAGAAACAAGTTCATTACCCTGGCAAAGATAAGTCCCCCGGCTGTAGCTATCATGAATGATACAGCTCCAAGTCCGAAGATCAATACCGATGTTGGTGTCAGGAAGACATCAGCCTGTGTTGATGCCCCCACAGTTAGTCCCAGCAGTATGGTCACAATGTCTATCATACTTCCTCTGGCTGTTTCTGCGAGTCTTCTTGTTACAGTCGACTCTTTCAGCAGGTTGCCGAAAAATAGCATACCAAGTAAAGGCAATGAGCTGGGAGAAATCAGTGAGGTAATTATCAGGCCTATTATAGGAAAAAGAATCTTTTCAGTCTTTGATACCGCTCTGGGTGGTTTCATCCGGATAATTCGTTCTTTCCGGTTTGTAAGAAGCCGCATGATAGGAGGCTGGATAACCGGCACAAGTGCCATATATGAATAGGCAGCTATAGCTATCGGTCCTATGAGATTTCTGACGGTTGTCCCGTCAGGAAGGATATTCACCCCGTCAGCGAGTTTTGAGGATAAAAATATTGCCGTTGGTCCGTCAGCACCTCCTATTATACCAATAGCCCCCGCTTCAGGCAAGGCAAATCCAAGGTATAGAGCACCAAGAAAAGTGAGGAATATCCCAACTTGTGCCGCAGCACCCAGAAGCATTAGCCGGGGATTTGAAATAAGTGATGAAAAATCTGTCATTGCACCGATACCCAGAAATATAAGAGGAGGATAAACCCCTTTCAGCACACCGAAATAAAGGTAATTCATAACACTTCCCTCTTCATAAATGCCAAGCTGAAGCCCGGCATCCTGAACAAAAGGCATATTCCCTATTATTATCCCGGTGCCGATAGGGACAAGTAACAGAGGTTCATACTCGAACCTTATGGCCAGAAAAATAAATATCAGGCCTATTGCAATCATAAAAATATTTGCCCACGTAATATTCAAAAAACCGGAAAAGCTAAAAAAGGTCCTCAGCCCTTCCAGTGCCTGGGAGCCGGACTCACCTGCTTCACCAAAAGCAGTCTCATAAGTCTGCGATCCGCCTGCTACCTGGCCCTGCAACCCCGGAATTGTTCCCAGTCCTGTCCACAATAGTGCAAGGAGTACAACGATTCCAAAAACAGTGAGCAATCTCTTCATTTGTTATGTATCTTATATTCCATTTCCGTATTTATCGGGTAAATGTCTTTTGGATTTTTTGACAACGTTATAATATATCCTATTTTTAAGCTTTTTAAATTTACATGGTTAAATAATGGATCTATCCATCACAATCCCGGTACGGTTATTAATGACATAAAATTAAGTATTAATTTCTTCATATGCGCAGCAAGATAAAAAGTATTGTTAATTCTCTTGGGCCGGGCATTATTATTGCTGCTGTCGTCCTGGGGCCGGGTAGCATAACCGTATCATCTCAGATTGGTGCATCCTATGGCTACACTTTTCTCTGGGTACTTTTATTCGCATGTATCTTTATGATCACTTACACCTCCATGAGTGCCAGGTTCGGAATCTCCAACAGTGCATCCATACTGCAAACAATCTCTGTTAAATATGGAAAGTGGTTCTCGGTTACAATAGGAACCGCAGCATTCCTTGCTTCTCTAAGCTTTCAATTTGGCAATAACTTTGGAGTAGGGATCGGGATGAATGGAATCACCGGGATTGATGAAAGGTTATGGCCGCTGATCTTTACACCTCTTGCTTTGTTGCTTATGTTCGGGGCAAAGAACCTTTACAGGATTCTGGAAAAACTCATGATGGCCCTGGTGCTGATCATGATAATTTCCTTTTTTATAAATCTGATCCTTACCCGGCCTGAAATAATCCCTCTGGCAAAAGGCTTTATACCCCATTCGGTTGAAAGGGACCAGTTAGGTATACTTGCTGCATTACTGGGAACCTCATTCTCCCTGGTCGGTGCAATGTATCATTCCTACCTGGCACAGGATAAAGGATGGAAGAAAGAAAATCTCAAGGGAAGCCTGCAGGATACATTTTTTGGCATTATAATGCTTGCCACTATCACTGCAGTGATAATTATTACTTCAGCCTCATCATTGCATCCGTTGGGCATTAAAGTTACCTCTGCAGCGGATATGGCCCTTCAGCTGGAAGCCCTTTTCGGGTTCTATGCGAAGGTAATTTTTAGCCTTGGACTTTGTGCTGCAGCTTTCTCGTCGCTGATGGTAAATGCGATTATTGGCGGGGGACTGATGTCAGACGGACTTGGACTGGGCCGGTCAATGAATCAGAAGATGCCAAAAATTTTTGCAATGATCATTTTGATTACAGGAATGCTGGTAGCAGTATTTCTCAGGGGAAATGTCATTTATGCTCTGATAATGGCACAGGCTTCCTCCATTCTGGCTGTCCCGCTTATAGGGCTGGGTTTGTTCATGGTGGCAAACAACAAGGAAGTGATGGGAATATACAAAAACAACACGCGGCAAAATATTATTGCGTTAATTGGCCTGTTTAGTATAACTTTAATGGTGTATTTTATGTATCGTTCACTTAATACCTATATAAGTGCCTTTTAACACTGAATATGTAAAAAGTATTTTATATGGATGCTGTATCGCTCACAAAAAAGCTGGTAGAATTCAATACCATCAATCCCCCGGGGAATGAAGCTCCAATGGCTGATTTCGTAGGTGACCTGCTTTCAACCAATGGTTTCACCGTTCATTATCCCGGCTTTGGAGAGAACAGAAAGCACCTGGTTGCTGAAAAAGGAGTGCCGGATTCAGGTAAACCACTCGTATTTTCCGGACACTTTGATGTTGTTCCGCTCGGTGCCAGGAAGTGGAGTAAAGATCCCTTTGTCTGCAAGGTTGAAGGGGACAGGTTATACGGACGTGGCTCAAGCGATATGAAATCGGGACTGGCAGCCATAATATGCGCGGCTACTGATGTGTCAGCAGAAAAGATGTCTGAAGAGGGCATACGGTTAATCTTGACCGCCGGAGAAGAACTTGGCTGTGAGGGCGCCCGGAAGCTTGTTAAAACATATACCGGTCTTGGAAGTGCAAGTGCTGTTATTATTGGTGAACCAACTGCTAACCTGCCGGCAACAGGCCATAAGGGGGCAATCTTTCTTACCGCAGTTTCCACAGGAAAGACAGTGCACTCTTCCATGCCGGAACTGGGAATAAACGCAATATACAAGGCCGCAAGGGCTATTTTGAAAACAGAGGGGTTCATGTTTAATGCCAGAAAAGACAATCTGCTCGGTTTTCCGACAATTAATGTAGGAAAAGTCACCGGCGGATTAAATCTCAACTCAGTACCTGACCATGCGGAATTTACTATTGACATGAGAACCACTGCAGAGGTTGATCATAAAGAGATCCTTATCCGGTTAGGAAAGGAGCTGGGTGATGAGATATCTCTTCAAAAGCATGTAGACCTCCCACCGGTTTCCAATAAAGATGATGATCCGTTTATTCAGATGGTATACAAAATATGCGAATCGGAAGGTGTAACTTCTGCACGTTCACGTTCTTTGCCATATCTGACGGACGGCTCTGTACTGCAAGATTATTATCATAATGTACCAACAATTATCCTCGGCCCGGGTCAGCCGGATCAGGCCCACCAGACGGATGAATATTGCCTTATTTCTAAAATTGAACAAGCAGTTAATATCTATAAAAAGATTATCATAAACTGGAGGAACTGACATGAATGAATTTCCAGACAGAATTAATAGTGAAGATCACCTGGAGGAACTGTTGTCTTATCCGGGAAAAGAAGCTACCGAGATGTTCAAAAGGATTGATGGTGACATGATCTTCCTGGGCATAGGAGGTAAAATAGGGCCTTCCCTTGCACATATGGCAAAGAGAGCCTGTGAACAGGCCGGAGTCCAAAAAAGATTTGTTGGTGTATCCCTTTTCCAGTCGGAAGAGCAACGGAAACAGATCGAGGATAACGGTATTGAAACTATCCACGGCGATCTTCTTGATATGGATTTTATAAAAACCCTGCCCGCCCTTAAGAATGTTTTTTTTCTCGCAGGGATGAAATTCGGGTCTGTGGAGAACCTATCACTTACCTGGGCAGTAAATTCCTTTATGCCGGCACTGATTGCCTCTCATTTCAGGAATTCGAGGATTTCTGCTTTCTCCACCGGCTGTGTCTACCCTCTTGTTCCCATTCAGTCCGGCGGCTCAAAGGAAACTGATCCTCCCTCTCCGGTTGGTGAATATGCCCAGTCCTGCCTTGGAAGAGAAAGGATGTTCGAGTTTGGCAGCATAACCAACAAAACACCTGTCACACTCATAAGGTTGAATTATTCTGTCGAATTACGCTATGGCGTTCTGGTGGATATCGCCCTTAAGGTTAAAAACAGGCAGCCTGTTGATCTGAATATGGGGTATTTTAATGTGATATGGCAGGGAGATGCCAACGATCTGGTCCTGCGTTCTATTGAACTTGCTGAAAGCCCCGCAATGATACTCAATATTACAGGTACTGAAGTGCTCTCGGTAAGGGAAGTAGCACTCGAGTTTGGGAAGCTCTTTGGAGAAGATGTCCGGTTCGAAGGCAGTGAGGCCCCTACAGCATTATTAAGCAATTCAACCCGTGCGTTCAATTTACTGAATCCTCCCCGAGTCCCCGTCAGCCAGGTAATCAAATGGACGGCTGACTGGATTAAGCAGGGTGGAAAGATCCTGGGAAAACCAACCCATTTTGAAGTGCGTGACGGAAAATATTAATCTAAATACAGGTCTATGCATTATACTGAATTACCAGGAGATATTCTCAGTTCTTTACACAGGGGAGTGGTGATCCCGGCGCTGCCTCTTGCACTTGACAAAAATCGCAATCATGATATCAGGCGGCAGCGGGCACTTATGCGTTATTACCTCGATGCTGGTGCAGGCGGGGTGGCCGTTGCAGTTCACACTACACAGTTCGCCATACGACAGCCTCAATACAATCTTTATGAACCGGTCCTGGAACTGGCCAGTGATGAGTTTGACCGTTTCTCCCGGGACACTGGCAAGCCGGTGATCCGAATTGCAGGAGTAGTAGGAAAAACAGAGCAGGCTGCAAGGGAGGCTGAAATTGCACTAAAAAGTGGTTATCACGCAGTGCTTTTGAGTTTGGCCGCTTTCAGTGACGCAAGCAACAGGGAAGTTCTTAAACATTGTGAGGCTATTGCCGGAATAATACCGCTAATAGGTTTTTATTTGCAACCTGCAGTGGGAGGAAGAAAACTGGATGTGGATTTCTGGAGGGATTTTGCCGGCATCCGGAACGTGATCGCAATAAAGATTGCCCCATTCAACAGGTACCAGACGCTTGATGTAGTGAGGGGGGTGGCTGAATCAGGAAGACATGATGAAATAGCCTTATATACTGGTAACGACGATAATATACTGGTTGATCTGCTGACAGAATACCAGATCACTGTTGGCGATAAGGTTATCAGTAAAAGGATAACAGGGGGATTGCTGGGCCATTGGGCAGTATGGACACGATCGGCCGTTAAATTACTCGAGACAATTCAGAAATCTGGTTACAGGGGTGACATGCAGGAATTGCTTTCACTGAATGTTAAGATCACCGACTGTAATGCAGCCTTTTTCGATTCGGCAAATAATTTTGCAGGATGCATCACGGGTATTCATGAGGTGCTCCGCCGCCAGGGGATACTGGAAGGACTGTGGACGCTTGATGAGAATGAAGTGTTGTCACCGGGACAAATGGCAGAAATTGACAGGGTATATACACAGTATCCTGAACTGAACGATGACGTATTTGTATCGGAAAACCTCAGTAAGTGGTTGTCATGAGGAGTAGTCCGGATTTTTAAGTGTATCTTTTATCGGCCAGCGGGTTTTCCGGCATTATTCTAAACCAGTTCCAGCAATATATCTCCCTGCAGCACATTTGCTCCCGGGGTGACTTTGACAGACTCCACCACACCATCTTTATCCGACTGGATCTTATTCTCCATTTTCATTGCTTCCATTACGAGCAGGGCCTGTCCCCTTTTCACAACATCCCCGGGTTTCACGAGTATACTAAGTATAGTTCCAGGCAGCGGCGCAATTACCGGTTCAGCAGTTCCCTTCTCCTTTTTTTCAATTCTGTCTTTTCCACTCGAAGGGATCTCTGCCCTCACGAGAGTGGGTGTTTTTGTTTTTCTTATTTCTGTATGTAACTCTACATTATAAGGTGTACCGTTTACTTCCAGGCTGGCCATATTACCTTCGAAATTCTTTATCTCAACTTCGTATGTATTTCCGCTGATGGTGAATTTAAAATTTCTCATAATCTATTGTCTGGGATTTTGTCGCAATCCGTAAATTTTTGAGCTCCAGGGAGAGTATCTTTTTGATATCTTTTTAATGGTTAACACACCACTCTCCTCATCATGCATTTCGTTTATATACAAGAATATGGCCATTCCTATTGCAGCATTGACTTCACCGGTCACCTTAATTTCATCCTTTTCAGAGACGATCCTGTCTTCATTTCTACCCGAAAGCATCTTCTGCAGATCAAGTTTAAGCAGGGAGGGAAGATAGTAAAAGACGAGATACAGCAGTACCAGTGCTGCAAACACCACCAGGTAGCCCACCAGGGCAATAGTTGTGGCAAAGCTGTCAACCTGTGAAAAATCAAGAAGCATTAGATAGATCATCTTATGGTAATTTATAAAGGTATGTTGGAATGCTTCTTCGGCGGATTCAGATCCTTCTTGGACATAAGTGTCTGCAGTGCACGTATCACTCTGAACCTTGTATTTCTAGGTTCTATTATATCATCAATAAATCCGTGGCGCGCCGCCTCATAAGGGTTCGCAAATTTCTCAATATACTCGCTTTCCCTTTCTGAAATGTATTCTTTCCTCTCCGCTTCGTCTTCAATCTTTGCAATCTTTTTACCTTCAAGAATTTCGATGGCGCCCTGTGCCCCCATAACAGCAATCTCAGCAGTTGGCCATGCATAATTGATATCGCCACGCAACTGCTTGCAACTCATCACATCATGGGCCCCGCCATATGATTTTCTAAGTGTAACAGTCACTTTTGGCACTGTAGCTTCACCATATGCAAAAAGAAGCTTTGCTCCATGAATTATTATCCCGCCGTATTCCTGTGCACTGCCCGGCAGAAATCCGGGAACATCAACAAGCGTAACAACCGGAACATTAAAAGCATCACAAAACCTCACAAACCTGGCAGCTTTCCTCGACGCTTCAGTATCAAGAACACCAGCCAGATAATTAGGCTGGTTTGCGATAATACCTGCCGGCATTCCACTGAACTTTGCAAAGCCTACCACGATACTTCTTGCATAATGACGGTGCAATTCCAGAAACTCCTTATTGTCTATTATCGAATATATTACATCCTTTACATCATATGACTGGTTTGACTCCTCGGGAATGATATCATTAAGACTGTCATCTGCCCGCTCTGACGGATCATTGCATTCGGTTACCGGCGGATCTTCCAGGTTATTCTGAGGCAGGTATTCAAGCAGTTTTCTTATTATCATCAATCCCTCCTCTTCATCTTCAGCCTTGAAATGAGCAACGCCCGACCTGGTGGTGTGCACAGTAGCTCCACCCAGGTCTTCTGTACTTATAACCTCGCCGGTAACAGCTTTTGTAACCTTTGGCCCGGTAACGAACATATAACTGGTCTTATCGCTCATTATAATCACATCGGTCAGCGCAGGAGAGTAAACGGCGCCTCCGGCGCAAGGACCGAAAATGGCAGATATCTGAGGTATAACACCCGAAGCCATAATATTCCGCTGAAAGATCTCAGCATAACCTGCCAGACTCATTACTCCTTCCTGTATCCTGGCACCGCCACTGTCGTTAATGCCGATAACCGGAGCACCCACTTTCATTGCCTGATCCATTACCTTGCAAATTTTCTTTGCAAAGGTCTCCGAAAGAGAACCTCCAAGGACGGTGAAATCCTGTGAATAGACATAAACAACCCTGCCGTCAATTGTTCCGTGGCCGGTTATAACTCCATCACCCGGATATTTATGATTCTCCAGTCCAAAATCAGTGCATCGGTGAGTGATAAACATATCAAACTCCTCGAAGCTTCCTTCATCAAGCAGTATTTCAATACGTTCCCTAGCAGTCATTTTACCTTTGGCATGCTGGGCCTCAATTCTCTTTTTCCCGCCACCCAATTTGGCCTCTTCACGCAGTTCTACCAATCTTTTTATCTTATCCTGTCTGCTCATAATATAGCGGCCATTATTTGTTTTTATCTTCGCAAAGTTCAGTGAGAACGCCAAAGGTAGATTTTGGATGAAGAAAAGCTATATCAAGACCCTCAGCACCTTTTCTGGGCTTCTGATCGATAGCCTGTATTCCTTTATCAACAGCGTGTTCAAGCGATTTTTCTATATCGGCGACAGCAAAGGCGATATGATGAATCCCCTCACCACGTTTTTCAATAAATTTCGCCACAGGTCCGTCTTCGGCAGTCGACTCAAGTAGCTCTATCTTGGTCTGTCCCACCATAAAAAATGCTGTCTTTACCTTCTGATCTGCAACCTCTTCTATATTATAGCACTTAAGGCCCAGAATATCTTCATAAAATCTGATAGATTCATCAAGGTTCTTAACTGCTATTCCGATATGTTCAATATGTGTTGTTTGCATAATACTGATTTTTAATTACAACAAATGTATCTATTAATGACATAAACTGATCATGATATTTATCAACATATCCGTTGTAAATAATTGCTTTTAAACATATCAGCGTAAAAATCGCGGAACCATGATGATGTTGAACTGCTTTCAATTTTCCATTCAGTGTGTAGAGTTATTATGTGTTTAAATTTCATGTACATTTACAGCTAAAGCGATTACACTCCACACACTAAGAATGATACCGGCGACAGGTTTCCTGATAAGCCTGGCAAGAGGATACAGACTGAAACCCATCAGGGTGATAAACAACAACCTGACCGATAACTGATATGATTGCAAATCAATTATCAATTATTGCATCATAGATAACCTGCTGGATCTTGGTCCTTACATTCATCCGAAGCAATTTATTGCTGAACTGGTCAGGATGAACCCGGTTGGACAGAAAAACATAGACCAGGTCATCTGCTGGATCTACCCAGGCTATTGTTCCCGTAAAGCCACTGTGACCATAACTTCCGGGTGAAGCCGATTTGGCTGTCGGTCCGTTTCTGGAAGGATTCATTTCAGGTTTGTCAAAACCTATGCCTCTGCGGTTGCCGTTGCTGCTATTGGGAGCAGAGGTAAATCTTTTAATTGTTTCAGGCTGGAAATATGAAATACCGCCATATTCACCGTTCTGCAGATACACCTGCATTAGCTTCGCGAGATCATTGGCGTTTGAGAACAATCCTGCATGACCGCCTACCCCTCCTATCATTGCTGTTCCGGGATCATGAACGTGGCCATGGACAAGCTGTCGTCTGAAAAAAACATCATTCTCGGTAGGAACAATTTCTGTTTCCCTGTACTTTTCAAGAGGAAGAAATGTCATCCTTTCAGCTCCGAGAGGTTTGTAAAATTTTTTCTGAGTATACAGTTCCAAAGGTTCAGAGCTTATGCGTTCGATAATACTCTTAAGATAATAATATCCCAGATCACTGTACAGGTAAGTGTTGCCCCGCCGGAGGGCAGATTCATTGATCCTCATATATATTGAATCCCGGTAAGCCTTGTTCATGAACATCCTGTTTGCAACCCTTATCGTGAAGTTACCCCTGGCATGGTCACTAAAAAGACTATCTACAAACTTGTAGTGGCGGTTCATAAACATATTGCCTGCAAGCATGTAAGGGTAATTGGCAGAAACCCTTCTGGAGAAAAGCTCTTCATCTGGCATAAGACTCTCAAAAGTATCATAATAGAATGGAATCCACGGCTGTAAACCGGCCTGATGAGTCAGAACATCCTTTATTACCAGATCATACTTGTTGGTTCCCTTGAGTTCCGGAAGATAGTATCCAAGTGTACGTTCAATGTCCAGCCTGCCCTCGTCCATCAGCACCATCAGTGCCGGAACTGAAGCGGCAATTTTGGTAATAGATGCAATATCATAAAGATCAGAATTTCTGACCGGGCTTGTATTCCGGTATGTATGGTGTCCGAATGACTTGTGATAAACGACAAGTCCCCTTCTGGCCACCAGTACCTGGGCACCAGGAGTAGCTTTCTCTCCTATGGCATTTTTTACAATTTCATCAATCTCCCGTAGTTTCCTTGAATCAAGACCTGCATCTTCAGGGATTGAGTACCCGAGCCGTCCAATGGAATTTCTATCAAGACCGGCACCTTTTGGGTATGCAGGAGCAGCATCAACCGGTAATCTCCCGACCGCTGCAACTGCGCCGAAAATCAGTTGTGCCGAATACTCCTGTACCTCCCTGCTGTCTTCATAGGAAACCAGTATAGATTTGACGGTTGTAAGATCATCAAAAAATGACAGACCGTAAGGAGAAGTGAAAAGAGTCATTACAATGTTACTGTTATATCCGGCAAGTCGTCTGATGAAAAATGAGGTCTGAGGGGTTACACCGAATTGCCTTGACCTGCGACTGTCAGGCTCATGAATTCCGACTATTACAAGATTGTACTTTTCCAGCTCCTGCATCACCCTTGAAAACTCTTCGAGGGTGGCATATTTGTTTATACTGAAATGCCTCATCGGAGCATATAACTCAAGCATTTCCTGAAAAGCACTCTTTTGTCCGTTACCCACCGACACTGTTGCTATTTGAAGAGTATCAAGTCTGCCAAGTGGCAGCAGATGGTTTTTATTCTTTATCAGCGACAGCGATTCCTTAATGATCTTTCGTTTGGTCAGAACATAAGCCGGCTTATTCAGGTCGTCAATTAGATTGGTGGTCCTTAACGGAGAAACCCTGTTGAGGCCAAACCAGAATTTTGCCATCAAAACCCTCCTGCACCTTTCATCAATCATCTCCTGAGTAAGCACGCCATTCGCAATTGCATCCCTGATTGAAGCAATTGCACGGTCTACATCAGGCGGAAACAGTAATATGTCATTGCCGGCCAGAAGTGCCTGAACCTCAAGGTCGCCGGGGGCAAAATGGTCGCTCACACCACTCATTGTCAGTCCGTCAGTAAAAACAAGTCCCCCAAAACCCAGCTCATCCCTCAGCAACCCGTCTACGGCCGCTGCCGATAATGAAGTTGCGAGGCCGGGAGTATCATCAATTGCGGGAATATGCAGGTGGGCTGTCATAACACCCCCTATTCCCTTATCAATAAGTTCCCTGAAAGGAACCAGCTCAAGGGAATCAAACCTTTGTCTGTCATGAGAAATAACCGGAAGAGTATAATGAGAATCCAGATCAGTATCCCCGTGCCCCGGGAAATGCTTTCCCACAGCCATGATACCATTATCCTGAAGACCCTGCATAAATTGGAGCGCCTTTTCAGTTACATTCCATTTGTCCTCTCCGAACGACCGGCTGCCAATAACAGGATTTCGGGGATTGACATTGATGTCGAGTACAGGTGCAAAATTTACATGTACCCCGAGTCTTCTCATCTGACCTGCAAGATCGGCCGCCATATCATAAACAAGCCTGCTGTCGGGCACCGCTCCCATAACAAGATGCTGCGGGTAACTTATGGTGCTGTCAAGCCTCATACCCAATCCCCATTCTGCATCCATAGCAATCATAAGAGGTGTTTGGGCAATAGCCTGGTAACTGTTTGTGAGTTTTGCCTGCCGTACCGGTCCCCCTCGCATAAAAGCGAGTCCCCCGATATTGTAATTCCTTATAAGCCTCTTAATCTCATCGTCTCTTGCAAACCTTTCGTCCGAATAGGCATCAACCATGATAAGTTGTCCGATTCGTTGCTCTGGCGTAAGCGATTTGAAAACAGAATCCACCCAGCTTACTGCAACTTCTGAAAAAGCAGGTACCTGGATCCTCGACGACCTGTCGGACGCTTCGGTTACAGGCGAATTATTAACAGGAAGAAGAAGCAATAGCAGAGTAAAAGGAAATGAGAACCGGGACAAGGAGAGCATAATCCGAACCTGATAAATTGTTAATTATTAAACACATTCGGCATAAAGGGCCGGCTGGTCATACAAAGATAATCCATTGCCCTGTAATGCCTGATAAAAATTTATATTTTTGGAAAAAATTTAAACCGCTTAAATTAATTATCCAATATTTTCATTCAATTCAACGGCACCGGAACAGCAGTGGCTGAATATGCACTGGTTAAAATTATTAGTACGGATAAACAGGAATATTGTTGCCTAAACTTTTAAAATAGTATCTCCTGACCTGTGAAAACAATGCAAACGAAAATTAACCTCCGGTCGATCTCACATGCAATATACTTCTCATTGTTGATTAAAGTCCTCATTTGACATTAATCGTGTCTTATATGACCTGGCTAAGGGTGATTAATATTCTTACTTCATAGACGGATACTAATTCACATGTGCAAAACTCCAGTATTGTTTTGCAATCATTTTTAGTAAATTTACGATCTGAACCATTAAACAACTCATACAAATCAATACCGAATAATTATGACAAAAAGAATTACAGGATTCCTGCTGCTTCTTTCCGTTCTCCTTGCAGCATCGGCACAGGATGAAGCGAGATTAATGAGATTCCCGGCCATCCATGGAGACCAGATAGTCTTCAGCTATGCCGGGAGCCTTTACACTGTGAACAGTTCAGGCGGAACAGCCAGAAAACTTACCGGCCACGACGGTTATGAAATGTTTCCCAGGTTTTCACCGGACGGCAGTCGTATAGCCTTCACCGGTCAGTATGACGGGAATACGGAAGTATTCATTATTCCGGCCGAAGGAGGTGAACCAAAACGTCTTACCTACACTGCAACACTGGGACGAGATGACGTGGGCGACCGCATGGGACCCAACAACATTGTCATGGGCTGGACACCGGATGGCAGGGAGGTAACATTCAGGTCAAGAAAAAGATCCTTCAACTCATTCAAGGGACAGCTATACAACATATCTGCCGAAGGAGGTTTACCTGCGCAGATACCTCTTTCGGAAGGTGGATTTCTGTCGTATTCGCTTGACGGGAAAAAGATGGCCTATAACAAAGTCTTTCGTGAGTTCCGCACATGGAAGTATTATGAAGGAGGCATGGCAGATGATGTATGGGTTTATGATATGGTATCGCGAACCAATACAAATATTACCAGTAATAACTCCCAGGATATTATTCCTATGTGGACAAGGGATGAGATCTACTTCCTGTCCGACCGCGAACGCGTTATGAATTTGTATGTATATAACACAAACAGCGGACAAACAAGTAAGGTTACAGACTTTACGGAATATGACATCAAGTTTCCTTCCCTCGGAAGGGATTTTATAGTTTTTGAGAATGGTGGTTACATCTATAAGTTCAACACCAGGAACAAGGAATATGAAAGGGTCCCCATCACCATAAGAGGCGATTTTATCCATGCCCGTGCTGAATGGAAAGATCTTTCAGGTTCTGTCCGTGCTGCCGGCATGTCGCCAAACGGAGAAAGGCTGGTTATCTCAGCCCGGGGTGAGGTATTCAACGTACCTGTAAAAAGCGGGATAACAAGAAATCTAACTCAATCGCCCGGTGTTCACGAGCGTAACGCAAGCTGGTCGCCCAGCGGTGAATATATTGCATGGGTATCAGATGAGAGCGGTGAGTTTGAAATCCATTTGCAGAGGCATGACGGATCACAGCCGCCTGTTCAGCTAACATCTGCCGGCGACACATACATATTCGGATTTCAATGGTCGCCCGACAGCCGGAAGATCCTTTACCATGACAAGAAAAACAGGCTTAGAATTGCAGATGTTGGCACAAAGACAATTACAGATGTAGCCTACTCCGGTGTAAGTGTAATATCTGATTACAGCTGGTCGCCCGATAGCCGGTGGGTTGCGTGGACCCGCCCGGAGCAGGGCATGAATGTCATCTGCCTTTACAATGTGCAGGACGGAAGCTCGCATGATGTAACCGAAGGATGGTACGCATCAGGTAGTCCCGTATTCAGCTCAGACGGAAAGTACCTGGTATTCACCTCACGAAGGGATTTCAACCCTGTCTACAGCCAGACAGAATGGAATCATGCATATACCGACATGACAAGGATATATCTGGCAACCCTTGCAGAAGAGACACCTCACCCGTTTGCCCCTGAAGATGACAAAGTTGAAACGGGTACCCCTTCACCCGCAGGAGGAAACGGTTCTGCCGGAACAGCTGCACGGCCGGCGACTCCCATAAAGGTTGATGTGAATGGTATCTCAAAAAGGATCATATCGCTTCCTGTAAAACCATCCAACTATTTCAGTGTTTATGCGGTTGAAAACAGGGTCTATTATAATGAAAGGTCAAGTTCCGGCGAAACAACCACAATGAAGATGTATGACCTGAAAGAGAAGAAGGAAACTGAACTGGGTGAAAACATGTCATTTAGCATTTCATCCAATAACAAAAAAATGCTCGTTAGGAGCAGGGACAAATATGCTGTTATTGACCTCCCCTCATCAAGTATAAATATCACCGACCATGTGGATCTCTCGAACGTAAGAGCATGGGTTGATTATGCGCAGGAGTGGCAGCAGATCTTTGATGAAAGCTGGCGGCAGATGAGGGATTTTTTCTATGATCCCGACATGCATGGAGTGGACTGGAAGGCTATGTATGAAAAATACAATGTTCTTATACCTCATGCAAAGCACCGGACAGATCTGACATATGTTATCGGCGAACTGATTGCCGAGCTTAATGTAAGCCATGCTTATGCCCAGAATGGTGAACGCCCGATGCCCGAAAGAATTGATATGGGATTGCTTGGCGCTGAACTTAGTCCCCATCCCTCAGGCTTCATCAGGATTGACCGCATTCTTGAAGGTGCCAACTGGAGCAATGACCTACGATCCCCCCTGACAGAAATCGGATTAAATATTAATCCCGGCGATTACATAATTGCGGTAAACGGGACCCCTGTAAGCGAAGTATCCAATGTTTACAAGTTACTGGTCAACACTGCCGGGAAACTGGTTGAGCTGACCGTAAACAGTGAACCGGAAACAGCAGGCAGCAGGAAAGTATTAATAACGCCCATAAGTGATGAATCAGAACTCTATTACTACAATTGGGTTCAGGATAATATCCGCAAAGTTGATGAAGCGACAGGCGGCCAGGTTGGTTATATCCATATCCCGGACATGGGTGTGAACGGACTGAACCAGTGGGCAAGGCTTTATTACCCGCAGCTTCAGAAACGGGGATTAATAATTGATGACCGTGGTAATGGCGGAGGGAATGTTTCTCCCATGATCATTGAGCGCCTGCAGCGGACCATGACCTATGCTACCATGCATACCAACCAGACAGAGGGTTCTGTTAATCCTGTGGGCACACACGTCGGTCCGAAAGTTGCGCTGATAGACCGCTATTCAGCATCGGACGGCGACCTGTTCCCCTACAGGTTCAGGCAGCACAATATCGGCACTATCATTGGTGTTACAAGCTGGGGAGGAGTAGTCGGATACAGCGGTGCTATACCCTGCATGGACGGAGGTTCTATCATTACACCCTCCTATGCCCCATACGCAGCTGACGGCAGCGGTTTTATTATCGAAGGGACAGGCGTTGAGCCGGATATATGGCTGGATAATGATCCCGCAAGGGAATACAGGGGAATTGACGATCAGCTTAACAAAGCCATAGAAGTCATCCTCGAAAAGATTGGCGACTTTGACCGGTGGGTGCCCCCTATACCTGCCTTCCCTGATAAAAGCAATTAAGACCTGCCGGATAAAAATAAGGAAGCTGTCATTTACCGGGCGGCTTCCTTTTTTTGTCCAGTGGGTATATTAACACAAAACCGGGCAGTTTAGCCACCCATTCCCACACGAACCAGAACTATCTCCCGCACGACTCACTGAATCAGTAATCTGTCTGTCTGATAATTAATTATCCGCTACCGGATTCTGAACATAAGGTCAGATGCCGGATTACCGTATAAATTTATTATATCTTTACACTTTAACCATCTGAAAAAATTACATTAATTATGGATATGGAAATCAGTTTTGAAGGAGAAAAGAAGGTCAATGCACATTACAAGGGAATGATAATTAAAACCGACCAGCAGGTCCGTTCAGGCGGAGAAGGCAGTGCCCCCGAGCCATTCACACTTTTTCTTGCATCAATAGGAACCTGCGCTGGGATATATGTCAAATCTTTCTGTGACCAGAGAGGCATCCCTTCCGGAGATATAAAACTAATTCAGTCTATGAAGCTTAACCTCGAAACCAGGCTAATCGAGAAGATTGATATAGAGATCAAGCTTCCTGAAGGATTTCCTGAAAAATACAGGGAAGCTGTTATCAAGGCTGCTGATCTGTGCACAGTTAAGAAGCATCTGGCAGATCCGCCTAAGATTGATGTTAAAGCAGTAATCAGCTGATAATAAATCTCCGGCCTTTCTTTATCGACAAAAGGATTTCCTGAACAATCCCAGCCCATCAGGAGAAAATATCAAATGGGTTATAAATCTTAGTCTGGATGACTACAGCATAGGAAGCGGGCAGGGCAGCCAGGTTTAGATCAATCGGTTTCAAACCCGATAATCTCAAATTCGGTGCGCCTGTTCTCTGCCCTTCCATCTTCAGTCTCATTGGAAACAACGGGCATGGTCTCTCCGAATCCGGCATATTCAATTCTCGAACCGGCTATTCCCGCCTCAACAAGATATGCGGCAACCGATTCCGTTCTGCGTTCAGACAGATCCATATTGTATTGAGGCTGCCCGATATTGTCAGTATGGCCGTTTATCCGTATACGGATCGCGGGGTTATCCGTCAAAAATCCCGCCAGCTTGTCAAGCTCAACTTTTGATTCAGGTTTCAGTTCATAGCTGTCAAATTCGAAGAATATATTCCTCAGAACAGTTTTTTCTCCCTCTTGGATCGGATCCAGCGGAATATCTTTCAGATATGGATCGGTCTGGTGTGCAAAGCCGCTGAGAGAGAAATGACCGGAATAGAAAAGGTAACCGGTTCTTGACACATTCAGTGCATAATCCCTTCCCGTGGTTATAGGAACAAGAAACTCTCCGGTAGACGGATCTGACATTGAATGGATAATGGTTTGTCCGCTATCGAGATCTATAAGCTCAAATCCCGCACCGAGTCTTTTCTTTGTATCTGAATCAAATACGGTTCCTTTCATATAGGAGACTTCGCGGGGACGTGCATCCGGGTGTAAATCAAATGAATAAATATCTCTCACTTTACCGGTCATCCT
Organism: Bacteroidales bacterium; assembly: GCA_007120695.1. Taxonomy (GTDB): domain Bacteria; phylum Bacteroidota; class Bacteroidia; order Bacteroidales; family PUMT01; genus PXAP01. The sequence goes on from SKND01000143.1 coordinate 30,486, forward strand.
GTCAGATGCAAAATAACCGCGGTCACCCCTTGCATTTACAATGAGTCCCAGTTCATCAAAATGGGTATTCAGGGGATACCCCATATTTTCAGGTTCCTGCCAGTTACCTTCATCATCTTTCCGGGTAACGAACAGATCATACCCTCCCATTCCGGTATGTCCGTCAGAGGAGAAATAGAGTGTCATGTTATCGGGATGGATAAAGGGTGACATCTCATTCCCTGCAGTGTTTATTAACTCGCCCATATTAACAGGAGTGCCCCAAATGCCATTACCTGCAGAAACTGAATACCATATATCCATCTGTCCCTTGCCACCCCGCCTGTTACTTGCGAAATAGAGAACCTTGCCATCTGGTGATATTGAAGGTTGTGCTTCCCATGCCTGCGAATTAACCGGAGCACCTATATTCACAGGTTCGCCCCAACGGTCACCTACTCTCCCGGCAAAATATATATCACAGCTTCCCAATCCGTCCTCCCGGTTGCAGGCCGTAAAGAAGATAAATCTACCATCTGCCGTAACTGAAGGAGCTCCTTCATTCAAGTCCGAACTGATGGGTGGTCCTATATTCTCGGCACCACTCCATTCACCCTGATGATTACGGCTTATATAGAAATCCTCCCTCAGATTTGCAGGAACCCTTCTCCCTGAAGGATTCCTCATGGTCTGCCTTGTAAAGATAAGAACCTCCTCATCAGCTGTAAGGGTGGGCCAATATTCATCATCGCCGGTATTGACAGACGGGCCCAGATCCACCGGATCAAACGGAACCGGATTATTTTTAGCTTCTATTGCAAAATCACAGTTTTCAATTCTTTGAACCGCAATGTTTCTGTATCTTGCGGGAACATCACTTCTTTCAGAAAGTGCAAGGTAAGACCTGCGAGCCTCTCCGTACTCACCTATTGCCATCCATGTATTGCCCAGGTTGAACCACACCATAGGAAAGAAATCCGGATCCAGTGATATTTTCTTCTGATAATAACCGGCTGCTTCACGGAACCTTTTCATATCAAAACATACGTCACCGGCAAGCAGGAAAGCCTCTTTAAAATTCCCATCAGCCGCTAAAGCCCTTTTGAACAGATCAAGCGCCTCCTCGTATTCCAGAAGTTCATATTTTTCTATTCCTGAACGATAGAATCTTGCAGCACGGTTACTGCGGGTTGAAAGATCCTGTGCATATACAGAGAAAGACAAAAGCACAAGTACTATGAGAATAAAAAATCTCTTCATAAACATTGTAATCCGGTTGAAACGATCAGGGTATCCGCATAAATTTATGAGCCTGCAATGAAACATTCCACTTTGGGTTGGACTTAACATAATCTATAACGTCTGAAACAATAATATCGTATCGGCTCCATTCAGGCTGAAGGTAAAGCAGGCAATTGCCGCCAACCTTCCCGGCATTTTCTTCTGCCCATTCCAGGTCAGATTTGCCGGCTATTATTACTTTCAGTTCATCTGCTTTTCGGTATATCTCCGGCCGTGGAGGACTCTGTTGTTTCGGAGAGAGACATATCCAGTCCCATTCGCCTGTCAGGGGATACGCTCCGGATGTTTCAATAAAGGTTTTTATACCCCTGAACCTCAAGTTTGTGCATATATAATCGAGTGGATAGGATGAAGGTTCACCACCGGTAATTACAACCGCCTTTGCAGGAAAGGACAATGCCCTGGCTACTATTTCATCTGTTCTGACAAGAGGATGAAGATGCCTGTTCCAGGTAAATTTTGCATCACACCAGTTGCAACCTATGTCACAGCCGCCCAGCCGTATAAAATATGCTGCTTTGCCGGTATGATAACCCTCTCCCTGAATAGTGTAAAAATCTTCTACAAGTGGCAGTTTCCTGCCATCTTCAAAAACATCATCCATCAACAACAGTTTATGCAGGTAAATTTACTGAAATTCAACAGCCAGCTGAACCCGGCAAACTCCGGACAGTAAATGGAATTATTTCATAGCATGTCAGCCGTAGCAGGCGGACATTATGGACAGACTAAATATTCAATTTCTGCTGAAACCGAATGATTCGAGCATCCTGTCAAAAATACCTGTATTCTCATACATGCCGGTAAATCTTTCTGCTCCAGGACCCCAGGCAAATACCGGTTGCATGAGACCGGTATGTCCTCCCGTAGTAAATCCGGCGGTTATTTCGCGTGTCTCGGGATCATATCCGTGCAATGCCATGCCTCCGGTATCATGATCGCTTGTTATCACAACCAGGGTATTACCGTCGTTTTTGGCAAACTCCAATGCTTTTCCAACAGCCCTGTCAAAGTCAAGCATTTCATTTACAATATATTCGATATCATTGTCATGGCCTCCCCAGTCAATCTGTGCTCCTTCTACTATCAGGAAAAACCCTGAAGGATCCTGGTTTAGAATGCTAATAGCCTTCTCCACGGCATCAGGCAGCATGTCTCCCCTGCCTTCATCATATCTTGGAGGATGATTGGGTGCAACAAGACCCGCCATTTTACCCGTACTGACAGACATTACCTCGTCCATGTTGTAAGCCATCATGTATCCCATCTCTTCAAGTTCGGAGAGAAGATTGCGCCCGTCTTCCCGGTTTTCAAAATGGTTTCTTCCACCGCCTATAAAAACATCAACACCCGAATTCACATAATCGAGGGCGATCTCCTCGGCCATGTTCCTGCTCGGCTGGTGTGCTATGAAAGCAGCAGGAGTTGCATGGGTCACTGCGCATGTTACGACAACACCTGTTGACAAACCGTTGTCAGAAGCAAGGTGCAGTATGCTTTTTACAGGATTCCCGTCGGGGTCCATGCCAATAAAGCCATTATTTGTTTTAACCCCGGTGGCAAGCGCCGTGCCTGCTGCGCCCGAATCGGTGGTGAAATTATCGGCCGAAGAGGTAAAAATGAATCCAATCTTTGTCAGTTGTTCCATGTTAAGCGGAGTTTCGCTGGCCAGGATTCCTGCCTGGAAATGAGCAAAGCTCATCCCGTCGCCAATAAGAAGAATAATGTTATCCGGTTTCTGATCCGTTTCAGCAGTACAGGATCCGAATAAAAACATTGCAATAAATGCAAATAATATAAGCCCTGATCTTTTCATAATTAATAAATTTATTTTGTAATATATAAAACTATCTCGATAACTAAAAGCAAAAATACTAAAAAAGGGGGGTAAATTGTTTACCTGACATTAAATAATTGTTAATCCCCGAAAAGCAGTGAGAGAAATAAATATGTTGCATGGAGACACTTTTGGAACATAATCAACTTGTTTACAAAATCTTATCATATCTCCTCAAACACCGGCAGGCTAAAACTTATCTGTCTGCAAGTGATAAGGAAATTAACAATAATAAGAATCCTTATCTGCCCGGTAATGAATTGAAATTGTAATTCCGGTGTTGACCTAAAATGACCTTGCCGGTATTGACTTTAAATTATCATCCCGGCCCCTACGGTTTCATTTGTCGCCTCATCAATCAGCACCAGGCTTCCGGTAGTCCTGTTAAGCCTGTAGGGATCATAAAATAACGGTCTGGTAGTTTTAATCCCTATACATGCGATATCATTAAGGCCAACCTTCTTATCATCATTATCTTTTTCAAGAGTGTTGATGTTCATTTTATAATCCACCTCTCTTACAACGCATCTTACATCAGAGGTTGTATGCTTAACCGCGTATTTACCGTCTAGCTGCATGGGCTTCTGATTCAGCCAGCAGATCATAAGGCGTATCTCCTGACCCGAGCGGGGTCCGTTTTTCAGTCCGGTGATCATGTCACCACGGCTGATATCCAGGTCATCCTCGAGGGTTATTGATACTGACTGCGGGGCAAGTGCAGACTCAAGACTGCTGCCGAACATATCAATAGTTCTTATCTTTGAGGCCATACCCGAAGGCAGAACCCTGACTGCATCACCCGCTTTCATTATCCCCCCCGCAAGTCTGCCGGCATATCCGCGGTAATCATGGTATTTATCAGACTGTGGACGTATAACATACTGAACCGGGAATCTCACATCAACCAGATTATGATCTCCGGCAATATGAATATTTTCAAGAAGATACATGAGTGTGGGGCCGTCATACCAGGAGGTGCTGGATGAACGGTCAACAACATTATCTCCGTATTTGGCACTTATTGGCACAAATCTGACATCTCTTATATCGAGTTTGCCGGCAAACTTCAGAAACTGGGCTCTTATGCTTTCGAACTTCTCACGGCTGAACCCGACAAGATCCATTTTGTTCACACAGATCACAACATGCGGAATCTGCAGAAGAGAGGCTATATAGGCATGTCTCAATGTCTGTTCAATTACGCCATGCCTTGCGTCAACCAAAATAAGTGCAAGGTTTGCAGTTGATGCTCCGGTAACCATATTCCTTGTATACTGTATATGGCCGGGAGTGTCGGCAATTATGAACTTTCGTTTTGGTGTGGCAAAATACCTGTATGCCACATCTATTGTAATACCCTGTTCTCTTTCGGCTCTCAGGCCGTCAGTAAGTAATGCCAGGTTGACCTCCTCATCACCTTTTCTTATGCTGGCTGATGTAATTGCCTCCATCTGATCTTCAAAGATCGCCTTACTGTCATAAAGCAACCTGCCTATAAGAGTACTCTTTCCGTCATCAACACTGCCCGCAGTAGTAAATCGCATCAGCTCCATATCAAGGTAACCGGGAGCAGGGTCTGAATTTGTATTTTGCATTTTTTATCTATTGAAAAGAAGGCCAGTATATAAAAACCCAACCTCAATGTTTACTATCTAATCAGAAATATCCCTCCTTCTTCCTGTCCTCCATTGCCGCATCTGAACGCCTGTCGTCATATCTTCCACCTCGTTCAGTTATCCTGGTAGCAGCAATCTCACTAATAATATCCTCAAGGGAGTTGGCAGTTGACAAGGTCACACCGGTGCAGGTTATATCTCCGATTGTCCTGCAACGAACATCCCTCTCTTCAACCTTCTCATTGTCCTTCATCTGCATAAACGGTGCCCAGGCAAGCCAGACTCCGTCACGATTAAACACTTTCCGTTTATGAGTAAAATAGAGGCAGGGAATTTCAATTCGCTCCATAAAAATATATTGCCATACATCAAGTTCGGTCCAGTTGCTTATCGGAAAAACCCTGAAGTGCTCGCCCATTATCTTCCTTCCATTGAACAGGTTCCATAGCTCCGGCCTTTGATTCTTGGGATCCCATTGCCCGAATTCATCCCGGTGAGAGAAGAAGCGCTCTTTAGCCCTCGCTTTTTCCTCATCGCGGCGCCCCCCTCCCAATGCGCAGTCAAACTTAAATTCCTCTATCGCATCCAGAAGAGTTACTGTTTGCAATACGTTTCTGCTGGCATTGACACCCCTCTCTTCCACCACCCTTCCGTTGTCAATTGTGTCCTGAACCAGCCTGGCGATACATGTGGCACCGGTCTTTTTCATCAAACCGTCACGAAAATCAAGGGTCTCCTGGAAGTTATGTCCGGTATCAATATGTAATAACGGGAAGGGTACTTTGGCCGGCCAGAATGCTTTCCGGGCAAGATGAAACATCACTATCGAATCCTTGCCACCAGAGAACAGCATCACAGGCCTTTCGAACTGGGCGGCCACCTCCCTGATCACATACATTGACTCAGCCTCCAGTTCCCGCAGATGATTGATCTTCAAATCTTTCATTACATATAATATTAATAACCGAAACAGCCATATTTTTTATGTCACTGTTATTCCGGCGAATTTGCAAATTTAACATAATTGGCAATGATAAGAAATCGGAAGTTAAAAAACCACCCGGTTAAAAAGGGGTGTTTAAATAGAAAACTAATTGATTCTTAACTAACGGGCCTGTTATATTCCAATTAACGTTATTGCCGTTCAGATATCAGGATATTTTACTGTTAACAATCTCCAGTATCTCTTTCTCAGCCCTGATGGTCTTCTCCTCAATATTCCGGGCTTTATTTAAAAGAGATTCGACAAATTCCCTGTCTTCTATTCCCTGAGCATTGATCCTCACATTCAGGAAGGCTCCTATTACGCATGATCTGACTGCTAGTGCACCCACCCCGGCATCGGTAACCGAATTGGGGTTGCCTTTATCCACCATTGCTTTGATCACCTCAAGGGACTTCCAGGCAGTCTCCATTATTCTGTAGGGTATCTCTATTGCATATTTGGTGGCATTCTCAATGGCCTGCTTCCTGTCAGCCTTCTCCCCGGCAGACTTTTTCGGCATTGAAAAGGCATTTATAATTGCATTGAAGGCATTTGTATCTTCATCAATAAGAAACATAAGTTCCTCCTGTAATGCCCGGCCCTTTTCTGCCCAACCAGAGAACTCCTCCCACCTTTCATCCCAGCCCCGCTTATGTGAGGAGAGATTGGCCACCATGGTGGCCAGGGCAACACCCATTGCCCCCATACAGGCAGATACTGATCCTCCTCCCGGAGCAGGTGATTCAGATGATGTTTCATCAACAAAGTCTGTCAGCGTGAAATCAACCAGCTTCTTTTTATCTTTAGCGGCCAGCACATATTCAATTATTTTCTCCCCGGGTTTGAAGGGATACAGGTCATCCAGTCCCATAGACTTAACAGCGATCTTGATAAGCTCCTTTTCTGAAACACCAACCGACCGCTGTTGTTTTTTGAGAAAATACCTTCCGGCATCCAGCATCGCCTTCAACGGGATCAGCCCCACTATTTCAGAGCCTGTAACCCTGACACCCCTGGCATCAGCTTTTCTGAACACCTCATCATATGCAATATGCACGGGGGTTATGCTTATGTTGGTCAGGTTCAGCGAGACCTGGGCAACACCAAACTCATCGATAAACCATCCGATACCCTTGACGGCCTTTAGTGATCCGGGTATCATAACGGGATTACCCTGCTCATCCTTTACTATCTCACCGGTAAGAGGATTGTCCTTTCGTTTCACCCGCCCCTTTTCGCGCACGTCAAATGCAATAGCATTTGCGCGGCGTGTGGAGGTTGTGTTGAGATTTACGTTATAGGCAACCAGGAAATCCCTTGCCCCTACAGCAACAGCGCCCGACCGTGCATTGAAGGCGGCAGGTCCGAAGTCGGGTTTCCAATCCTTCCGGCCCAGCTTATCGGGCAGACCCTCATACTCACCCGACCGGCAGTAGGCAAGATTCCTTCGTTTTTCATCATATGCGGCATTTTCATAACAGTATACCGGAATGCCAAGCTCTTCACCAATCCTGCCGGCAAGTTTACGTGCATACTGCACGGCTTCTTCCATAGTAATATTTGAAACAGGTACCATCGGGCAAACATCGGTGGCCCCGAACCTCGGATGGGCCCCTTTGTGTTTACGCATGTCTATAAGTTCAGATGCTTTTTTCACTGCTCTGAAAGCAGCCTCAACAACCTCATCAGGTGTGCCTACAAAGGTTACTACCGTCCGGTTGGTCGCTTTCCCCGGATCAATATCCAGCAACTGCACACCCTCAACTGATTCAATTTCATCGGTTATCTGCCTTATAATCGCCATATCATTTCCCTCGCTGAAATTGGGAACACATTCAATTAACTGCTTTTGCATAATAAACTGGTTTTTTATTTATAAAAATCTTCCGGACTCAAAAAGAGTCAAGCCCTGATTCAATCCTTTTACAATAAGCAATATTAGCAAAACAGATTCAAAATTCCCGTCTGTTGCAAAAAGTGATCAGCATCCCTTCATTCACTCTATGATCCGCCCATTTAGAATGACCTCGTCAATCAGATCGGAGCCATAGGCGTAGGGCATAAACTCATAACCGGGAATTTTTTTTGTAATGAAAATATTGGCTCTCTTGCCCCTTGCAATGGAACCAACTTCCTTTTCAACTCCCATGGCACAGGCCCCGTTTATTGTTACTGCATTAACAACCTCTTCCGGGATCATCTTTAGTTTGATGCAGCCCAGTGACATTATAAATTTCATATTGCCCGACGGAGATGAACCAGGATTGTAATCGGAAGCCAATGCCAGGGGAAGACCTGCTTCAATCATCTTCCTGGCCGGCGGATACTCCATGCCGAGGAAGAATGCCGCCCCCGGAAGCAAGGCCGGCATTGTCCCACTGCCGAGCAGGGCCTCAATTTCATCACTGCCGGTGAATTCAAGATGATCAACAGAAAGTGCATTATGCCTCACCCCCGCCTGAATTCCTCCCGAATAATCAAGTTCATTGGCATGTATCTTACCCCTGAGATTATACCTTTTGCCTGCCTCCAGTATCCTGTCGGTATCCTCAACAGAGAAAAACCCGCGGTCGCAAAAAACATCGATATAGTCAGCCAGCCCCTCCCCGGCAACACGGGGTATCATCTCATTTATCACCAGGTCGACATATTTCTCCCTGTTCCCCTTATATTTGGCGGGCAGGGCATGTGCCCCCAGGAAACTTGACCGTATGACAAGGGGTGTGGAATCCTTCAGGCGTTTTATTACCCTCAGCATCTTGATCTCATCATCTGTAGTAAGCCCGTAGCCGCTTTTGATCTCCACGGCACCGGTACCCATTTTGATGATCTCGTTTACCCTTTCCAGGGATTGCTCATACAGGTCATCTTCGGAAGTCTGCTGGAGCAGTTTTGCCGAATTTAGAATTCCCCCGCCCCTCTTTGCAATCTCCTCGTAAGAGAGTCCTCTTATCTTGTCAATATATTCAATCTCCCGGCTGCCAGCATAAACCAGGTGAGTGTGTGAATCACAAAATGAAGGAAAAACCAGTCCGCCGCCAGCATCGATCTCCTCAATTGCTTTCTTTTCCCCGAAAGGGATATCAGCCAAAGCCTGCGACAGAGAATCCATACTTCCGAAATCAGCTATCAGCCCGTTACTGATCAGCAACCAGGCATTGTCAAGCGACGGCAGTACAGCCATTGCAGCCCCGGCCACATTTGTACGCGGTGAGTCTTCAACCTGCACAAGCTTCTTTATATTTTTTATCAGCAGCATATAATCTGTGATTAAGTTATTTAGGATTCAATAACACGGGACTCTGCGAGATCAACAACCTGATTCATGCGGCCGGGATACTGGTAACTCACAGCGTTCAGAACCCCCTTAACAAAAGGGCAATCATAACACCCAGGTAATTACCAACAGCATATCCTATTATTCCGACTGTAAGACCTGACACAATAATCTCCTTGTTTTTAAGCGCAGCGGCAACTACAGGAACAAACGGTGGAGAACAGATAAATGCGGTGGAGGTTATCATCAGGGTATCTGCATCAACCCTGAAAATCTTCGATAAAATGACCTGTACCAGCAATGAACCGAATACAGCCAGCGTGACGTACAAAAGTATTGAGGGACTTGCCGCGGCAAACCTCTGGATATCGGCCATTGATGCCACCACAATACTGAATACAAGTATAAGGTACATTCCCACTTCAAAGGTTTTCTCAGTCCGGTTGACCCAGGGAATCAATGAAGCAAATATTCCAAGCGTGGTAATTATAAGTATTACCACAGCCATTTGCGCACTCTCCGGCAATATCAGGCTTACTCCCCCTCCAATGGCAAAGATAAGTACAGATAAGCCAAAAGCCTTTAAAAGAGGGATGAAAATTTTCCTGGTAAATATCCCTTCATAGGGGTCCATGCCGTCAAAATCGTCAAATCCTGCTGAATCAGGGTCACTGTGCCGGTAAGCCGGTAAAAATGTCAGAAAGAAACGCTGACCTACCGACAACATGAACAGAAGGTAAAAAACACCGATGATCAGATCATATGTATGTGTGACAACATAAATTGTTTCATCCACATCCAGGGCCAGCTTGATTGATGCGAGATTGGGTGTTCCCCCCGTGTAGACACCGACAAGCAAACCGGATACCTTCCAAAGGTCATTGATGCCGTAACCGCTGAAAAGGAAATATCCGATGACCACAGTCGACAATACACCAACCAGGGCAAATACCATCGAAAGCATTGTGGTTCCCGCCACAGAGAACCACTTTTTGATATCAATCGAAAACAGAAGCAATGGTATAGCCAGGGGGATCGTAATGGTTGTCAGCATATCCTGTACAACTCCGCTTGATTCCAGCCGCGGAAGCAGTCCCACATTCCCCAGAATCAGTCCGACGATATAAGCGATAACAACAGCACCCAGCTTATTTACCCACCGGTAACGGTGACAGGCATGAAGGATCATAAGAGGAGCCAGAATATAGAAAAGTACAAGTATAATTGTTGCCATCTATCCCTTATTATATTATATAAAAGCAAAGAATAAAATAATCGGAGATATAAACAAAAAAACAATATGAAATCGGTATCGCCTGGTGCCTGTATCGTGTTGCACAAGCGCACTTGCACCTGATTTCCCGTTGTTTACCAACACATCTTGCAGAATATAAAAATTATTGGCACATGCAGGTATTTATTCAATTTATTATATTTTTGTGATCAGTAAACCACTAAATAATAAAATCGATGTTGCAGAAGAGTTTATGCATGCTGATAGTTGCAGTTTTACTTGCCGCATGCAGTTCAAATCAAACAGAAAGAGTATCAGATGACACTCTCACAGTTGAAGCCAGTATTTCAGATCTTCTGGCCGATCCCCTGGAATTTGATAACAGGAGCGTCAAAATTGAAGGTGTGATTTCACACGTATGCCGTCATAGCGGAGATAAGATGAGGATTTTGCAGGATGGATCAGATCTCAGTATACTGGTTATGCTGGGTGATTTCACGGGGCAGTTTGATACAGAGTCTGAAGGAATGAGGGTTTCCTTAGAAGGCCTTATGGTTACAGAAGTTACCAACTTCGATGAACTTGAGGCACACAGCCACGAGGACGAGGATCATGACTGCGAAAGCACACGTGAAGCTGTGGAGGCCATGAAGGCAAAAGGTCTGGATGCGACCATCCGTTCATATATTGCACTCAGCCAGTACGAGGCCAGGTAAGAAAACTTGCCATTTAATTATGCGCTTACGTAAACTAAACAGGGTTCTGCACAGGGATCTTGGGTATATTTTCTTCGGGATGACCATCATATATGCCCTCTCGGGCATTGCCCTCAACCACAGGCATGATTGGAACCCAAGCTATATCATCACCCAGGAGGAGTTTGTCACAGATATTGAGATTGGCCCGGAGCAACCCGACAAGGATTATGCCCTTAAGATGCTGGAAGATCTGGGTATCGATGCAAATTACAGGACCCATCTCCTGGCAGGAGACAATTTCAGGATCTTTGTTGAAGGTGGTTCAGTAAACATCAATATCAGCGAAGGCAGGGGAAATCTTGAAATAATCAGGAAGAGGCCTCTTTTCAACCAGATTAACTACCTGCATTACAATACTCCCCGGAAATTATGGACCTGGTTTTCGGACCTTTATGCCGCCAGCCTTATTATTATTGCCATAACAGGGCTTTTTATTATAAGGGGCAGGAACGGCATCACCGGCCGCGGAGCCTGGCTCACAACCCTGGGAATAATAATTCCAATTGCTTTTCTCTTTTTTTACCTTTAATGACGTGGTTCGCTATTGCCGGATGAACCGTATATCTAATCACACGGTCTGAAGCTCTTATCGTACTGGTGCATTGCCCGTGCGCTCATGCCCATGCTTGAGAATCCCCCATCATGAAACAGGTTCTGCATGGTTACCTTGCGGGTAAGATCAGAGAAAAGGGTTACGCAGTAATCGGCACACTCTTCGGCGGTGGCATTACCAAGCGGCGACATCCTCTCGGTGAAGTCAACCAGCGAATCAAATCCCTTAACCCCGCTGCCGGCTGTCGTCATTGTTGGTGATTGCGAGATGGTGTTTATCCTGATTTTCCTGTCTCGCCCGTAAATATAGCCGAAGCTCCTGGCAATGGATTCCAGCAGGGCCTTGGCATCTGCCATATCGTTGTAACCATAGAGCGTGCGCTGGGCGGCAACATACGAAAGAGCAACAACCGACCCCCAGTCATTTATGGCATCCATCTGACGGGCCACCTGCAGGATCTTGTGAAATGACAATGCCGAGATGTCAAGAGTCTTATGATAAAAGTCGTAATTGATTTCATCGTAAGGAATGCTTTTCCTCACATTCGGTGACATGCCGATAGAATGGAGAAGAAAATCTATCCTGCCATACTTATCCATGGCTCCCGAGAATAAATTTTCAAGATCTTTTACATCGGTTGCATCGGCTTTTATCACTTCGGTATTGCATGATTCAGCCAGTTTGTCTATTTCGCCGAAACGTATGGCTGCCGGTGCATTTGTAAGGATAAACTCACCACCCTGCTGATATGCCTTTTCGGCAACTTTCCAGGCAATTGATTTTTCATTGAGCGCACCGAAAATGATACCTTTCTTTCCTTGAAGCAGATTACAAACCATTTTTTTATTTTTTTAAAAACCAGGAAATAATTTAAAACTGACAAAAAATATTTGCCATTTTGCGGGATAAATATACAACCTATTACTAATAATAGGAAAAATCTCCCTGCTTAATTTAGAATTATTCTAAAGCCTGATCCGGAATACCTTAACTGCCAGTAAATTAAATTTAGAATCAGTAGTTTGGATGAGTGCAATACTGAAAGTAAAAAATTATTAAAACAGGTAATTAAGACCGATATACAGTCCTCCTCCTCCATCCCGGTTATCGAGAGGTTTTCCGTAATCAACGGCGACAATGAAGTTTTCATTCATCGCTATCCTGAAACCTCCTCCCAGGGTAAGGTGCAAAGACTCCTCCCCGCTATTGTAATACTGGAAAAACTCAGAACCCGCAGGTACATCAATCTCTCTCTCACCTACAACCTGCCCGGCATCCATAAAGCCGTTAAATGCCAGGTAGATATTCTGATTGAACAAGACAGTCCTGTAAAACTTCCAGCGAAGTTCAAAATTACCAAAAGCAATTCCGTCTCCTACCACACGGTTACGCAACATGCCTCTTACCGTTCTGGATCCTCCCAGTCCGTCAGTATTGGATGAAAGAGAAAAGGAGTTTATCATATAGGGTAACATATAGAAAGGCACATTACCACCCAGGGTTCCCTGGTAATTAAGCCTGTAGGCAAATGAGAGGTCATTTTCAATTATGGTGAAATACTGCCTGTGGGTAAGAGACAGCCTCGAATATGCAAAATCGCCGTTACCCATAAATCCGGGTGCCGCAAATACTACAGCTTCAGACCATATTCCCGACATGGGATTGGATTCATTATCGCGGGTATCATAAACTACTCCGAGCTTGAAGTGATGTGTACTGCCACCGTCCTTTTCCTCCCGGGATATCACTCCCCAGTCAACATACCGGTCGTATAAACCGGGGACTTCATCAAGGCCGGGAAGCCTGTCCTCCTCATCCTGACCCTCATTCAGGGCGTCAATATCAACCGGTCCGATTGTGTTACGCATTAATCCTGCTCCGGCTATCCACCTTAGTTCTCTTCCCGATAATCTGCCCTGGAAATCAAGCGTAAAGCGGAACATGTTCCTCTCGTGCCTGTAAAACATGCGGCTTCTGTAATCATCGTCCGAATCATCCTCCCAAAGTGAATTGTATACCGCATTATAGCCGTTGAACCCGTAAAAGTCCAGTGCTTTTTCAGTAAAATAACTTAAATCGGCCGTTACCCTTATACTGGGTATCAGGAATTCGCTGTCATAAAAAAGCCTGTTTATTCCACTGCCCTTCGTGTAGCGTGATATCTCCGCATAGATCTTATGCAGATACTTAGGGTATGATGAACCGTCTCCATAATAATAGAAGTCCACCAGTCCCCCATACTGAAAACCGAGATCCGTGTTATAGGATAAAGCTGGGAGTGCCCCGAAGGTCCATCCGGTCTTTCCGGGGTTCTCCTCATCATTGTTTGCCATCAGGCCTGATGCACCGGCCAGCAAAAAGGTAACAGAAACAAAAAATGGCAATGTCCGGTTTCGTATTGTGCTCATATAGTGTTCTTTTTAATGTGTAATTAAGAAACAATAATTAAGCAAGAAAAAGAATAAAAAGAATATTAAAAAATAAATTCATCTGTTTTTGATTTTTTTCATCCGTTTGTTTGTAATTTACGCATAAAAAATTGACCTGCGGTCGATTTCTCATTCTAATTTCAACACATTGCAGTAATATTGATCCGATGAGAAATTAATATATTTGATTCTACCATAACCAAAACCAAATCCAAATGCAATTATTCAGAAAAATTCTCACTGTAACAGGCATCGTTTTGCTTATTCTCCTTGTAGCAGGCTTTATAATTATTAGAAACATATCAAGAAAAGCACTGCCGGATTATAACCTGGATGTTACAATTGAAGGTCTTGCAGGAGAAGTGACGGTAATAAGGGATCCACATGCAGTACCGGCAATAATTGCGGAAAATGAGAATGACCTCTACCGGGCCGTCGGATATGTAATGGCCCAGGACAGGCTCTGGCAGATGGACCTGCTAAGAAGGGTAACAACCGGCCGGCTGTCGGAAATGTTTGGAGAAGATATGGTTGACACAGACCTGCTGTTACGTTCGTTGCGTATTCCCGAAAAAACAGAGCTGGTTCTCCGGCAAACCGACCAGGAGGTGATGAATGCCCTGGAAGCATTCTCCGATGGAGTGAACCAGTTCATAGACATGAACCGAGGTAACCTGCCCCCAGAGTTTACTATTCTCGGTTACGAACCTGAATACTGGGAGCCGTCACATTCAGTCAACCTTACCGGTTATATGGCATGGGACCTGAACATGGGCTGGTCTACCGAGGTAGTATTGCATAAACTGCGGGAAAAGATTGACGACGATAAGTTCAGGGAACTTATACCCGACCTTGATATGCACCCAAGCTATGTTTTTCCGGCAGGGATGCTCTCAAAAGCAGAGCTCCGGTCGGTACTCATGGAGCAATCGTCGAAACTACAGGAAAAAGGGCTCCTTATCTTTAGCGGGAGTAACAACTGGGCAGTATCGGGAGAGAAGAGCACAACGGGCAAGCCCATATTTGCCAACGATATGCACCTGGGACTATTTGCACCGGGTATATGGTACCAGATGCACCATATCATAGAGGGAGAGCTTAACGTTACTGGTGTCGTACTCCCCGGCCAGCCCTTTGTCATTTCAGGCCACAATGAAAGAATAGCCTGGGGGATGACCAACGTGATGCTGGATGATATGGACTTCTATCTTGAAACAGTAAATCCTGATAACCCACGCCAGTATATGTATATGGGGGAATGGATAGATATGGAGGTGCGCACGGAGACGATACAAACCGGAAAAAACAGTTCTGTTGAAAAGGAGCTCCTCTTTACACACAGGGGCCCGGTTATCTCCGATTTCAAAGACGTGGATGATCAGGTTATCTCGATGAAATGGACAGGTAATGAATACAGTAACGAGGTACGAAGCGTATACCTCCTGAACCGGGCCGGTAACTGGGAGGAGTTCAGGGAGGCTCTCACCACATTTTTGTCAGTCAGCCAGAACATCAATTATGCTGACGTAGATGGCAATATTGGGTTGCAGACCGCTGCGGGTATACCAATCAGGGAGGGCAGAGGAATATTCATTGTCTCGGGTGAAGACAATACATACGACTGGAAGGGGTTTGTACCCTTTGAGGAATTACCTTCGGTGTATAATCCGCCATCAGGTTTTGTCGCTTCTGCAAACAACAGAACAGTGCCTGATGATTATCCCTACTATATAAGTTACTGGTTCGACCCGCCAAACAGGTACGATCGCATAAGTGAGATGCTGATGGAAAAAGAGAGGCTTTCGACAGACGATTTCAAGGCAATAATGGGAGACAAGAAATCAAAAATGACTGAAAGGATCCTTCCTCGACTGCTCCATGAACTTGGAGGTATATCAAGACCAACAATAACCGGACGTCGTGCAATTGAGATGCTTGCCGGATGGGACCTGACCTACGGTCCGGATCGTGCGGAACCACTGATATTCGAAAAATTCTACATGCAGTTTATTGAAAATCTGCTTCTCGCAGATATGGGAGAAGAGCTTTACAATGAGTTTATCGGAAGTAAAATACTTGTACGCAATCTTGTTGACCAGATATGGTTCAGAAGAGAATCGGCCTGGTTCAAAGGAGACAAAACCCAAACTGGCCCCGGCACGTTTTCAGATATAGTGCACAAAAGCTTTTATGAAGCAATCGAATGGGCAGAGCTCAATTTCGGACCTAATCCTGACAGATGGGCATGGGGAGATGTTCATAAGCTCACTCTTGACCATCACATCGGATCTGTAAGGATTATCGACAGGTTGTTCAAACTTAACAGGGGGCCATGGTCGCCGGGAGGAAGCTTCCATACAGTATGCCCCTATTCATACAGCTTCACAAATCCTTTTGACATTAATCACGGGGCTTCACAGAGGCATATTTACTCAACCGGCAACTGGGACGATTCCTTCTCGGTAATTCCCACGGGAACATCAGGTATTCCTGCAAGCGATTACTATTGCGATCAGACTGATATGTATGTCAATGGTCTCTACAGGGAGGATGTTTTTTCAAAAACGAAGGTTGAGAATGCGGGAAGGTACAGGATGAAAATGATCCCGGCACAAAACAAAGATTAAACCAGGAATGGTCATAATTGCCGTCATCATTCTCCAAGCAGTTCACGTGCATTTACAAGAGCAGCCTCAGACAGTCCGTCGCTGCTAAGCATCCTGGCGATCTC